>CAUJJW010000323.1 GCA_963205105.1 Verrucomicrobiota bacterium
ATCGCTCGATCGGCGGGAACGGGTAAGGAACGTGGCCGATGCGTTTGCCGTTCGGGACTCGGTCCGGGCTGCGGGCCGGAGGTGGGTGGTGGTGGATGATGTTCTGACGACGGGGGCGACGACCAGTGCGGTGGCGGGGGCGCTGAGGGATGCGGGCGCCCGCGAGGTCGCGGTTTGGACGCTGGCGCGCGGGGCCTGACCCGCGTAGGGTTTCACGCATGGGCGGCGAAAACAAAGGCGGGACGAATCCCGGCAGGTTTCCGAGAAAGCGGCCAATGATGGAAGGGCCAGACCCTGTCTTTACCCCGCCGGGGCTGACCGGCGACACGGCCTTCTTCAAGAAGCCGAAGATGGCGGCCGGCCGACTTCGAAAGAAGGAGATCCCGGAAGGGCTTTGGGTGAAATGCCCCCGGTGCTCCTCGATGATCTTCGACCGGGATCTCGACAAGAACCTGAAGGTTTGTCTCTCGTGCCGGCATCACTTTCCGATTGGGGCTCGTGAGCGGATTCATGCGTTGGTGGAGACTTGTTCGTTCCAGGAGATGGACGCGGACATGGTGAGTGTGGATGTGCTGAAATTCTCCGGTCCCTCGTCCTATCCCGCGAAGCTGGAGGCAAACCAGCGGGGAACGGGCTTGAACGACGCGGTGGTGACCGGGATTGGACTCATGGGGTCCCATCGGCTGGCCCTGGGGGTCATGGACTTTTCCTTCCTGGGAGGGTCGATGGGCTCGGTGGTGGGCGAGAAACTGACCCGCATGATCGAGGCGGCCACCGACCGTGGCCTGCCGGTGGTCATCATTTCGACCAGCGGTGGAGCACGCATGTACGAGGGCATGTTCAGCCTGATGCAGATGGCGAAGACCAGCGGGGCCCTGGCGTATCATCAGGCGGCGAAACTTCCGTACATCAGCGTGCTGACCCACCCGACGACCGCGGGAGTGATGGCGAGCTACGCGAGTCTCGGCGACCTCATCCTTGCGGAGCCGTCGGCGATGATCGGGTTTGCGGGCCCCCGGGTGATCAAGGACACCACGCAGGCTGAATTGCCGCCCGGCTTCCAGACCGCGGAGTTTCTGCTGGAACACGGATTGATCGACGCGATCGTCCCGCGGCAGGAGCTCAAGGATCAGTTATCCTTCTATCTGGATTTTCTCATGGCAGGGCGGACGGCGGTGGCGTGATCCGATCGCTACCGATGCTTGACGGGACGGGGCCGACGGCGAGACGGTTTTGTGCATGCAGACCCCGGCTGAGACTTCTTCGAGTGGAACCCGACGAAACTTTCTGAAGCGGACCTCCGCGGTGGCGGCCGGGTTGGCGGCTGCGCCCTATATTTTGGTTTCGCCGCGGGCTTTTGCGGCGAACAGCGAAACCCTGAAGGTTGGCCTGGTGGGCTGCGGCGGACGAGGGACGGGAGCGGCGAGCCAGACTTTGCACGCCGACCGCAATGTGGTGCTGCACGCGATGGGGGACATTTTCGAGGACCGGCTGAAGGGTAGCTTTGAGCAGATCAAGAAGGAGCATGGCGAGCGGACCATGGTCACGCCGGACACCTCGTTCCTGGGTTTCGACGCCATCGACAAGGTGATCGGCAGTGGGGTGGACGTGGTGATTCTGGCGACGCCTCCCGGGTTCCGGCCTTACCACATCAAGCGATGTGTGGAGGCGGGCAAGCATGTCTTCACCGAGAAACCGATGGCGACGGATGGTCCCGGAGTGAGGATGGTGCTCGAGGCGGCGGCGAAGGCTAAGGAGAAGAAGCTGGCACTGACCTCAGGCTTTTGCTGGCGGTACAACCCGGCGGAACGCCAGATCATGCAGCGCATTCATGATGGGCAGATCGGCACTCCGCTCGCGCTTCAGAACACCTACAACACGGGATCGCTCTGGGTGCGTCAGCGTCAGCCGGGCTGGAGTGACATGACCTATCATCTCCGGAACTGGTACTACTACACCTGGCTGTCCGGCGATCACATCGCCGAGCAGGCGGTGCACAGCCTGGACAAGATGCAGTGGGCGATGAAGGACGAGCCTCCCGTGAAATGCATCGCCCACGGCGGACGGCAGGTGCGGACTGGTTCCGACTTCGGGCACATCTACGATCACTTCAGCGTGGTCTACGAGTATGCGAGCGGCGCGCGCGGCTACCACGCCTGCCGTCAGCAGGCGAACTGCGCTTCCGACAACTCGGACTACTTCATGGGGACCAAGGGCGCGGCGACGATCAAGGCGTTCGGGAGTCTTTTCATCACAGGCGAGAATCCCTGGCGGCTGAGGAGCCGTGAGGGAATCCCCAACATGTATCAGGTCGAGCACGACGAGATGTACGCCTCCATTCGGCGTGGGGAACCGATCAATGACGGGGTATGGATGGCCCACAGCACGCTCGTGGCGATCATGGGTCGTATGGCGGCGTACACTGGCCAGGAAATCTCGTGGGAGCAGGCGCTGAACTCCCAGGAAAACCTGGCGAAATGGGTGACCAAACAGGAGGGGGTTGCGGGCGATCCGTCCTTCGACTGGAACATGTCGCTGCGGACCCCGGAAGTGGCGATGCCCGGTCTGACGAAGTTCGTCTGACCCGCGGGCCGGGTCAGGGACGCAGCAGAACGTCGCTGTTGTCCTCCTCAGCGGTGGCGGCGAGGTCGGGCTCCGCTTCGGCGCGGGCCTGGGAGGCTTCGACCTTGATGTAGTGAAGAACCACCGGGGCGAGGATCATGCCGGGAATTCCGAGGAGCTTTTCGCCGACCAACAGACCGAGAAGCGTCAGCCACATCGGGTTCTTGATGCGATGACCGATGATCTTGCTGTTCAGGAAGTATTCGAGCTTGTGGATGGAGATGAGGAAGATCAGGGCGATCAGCGCCATTTTGGGGGACAGCGTGAAGGCGACGCCGGTGATCAGCGTGTTGCTCGCGATGTTTCCAATGATGGGGAGCAGGCCAAAGAGGAAGGTGCAGGCGACCAACACGGTCGCGTAGGGGAAACCGGCCCAAAACAGGAAAATGGCGGTCAACAGGGTGTTGATCAGTGAGATCAGGATCTGCGCGCCCATCACGATGGCGAAACTGCGGTAGAAGGTGAGGAATCGGGTGGTGATTTCCCGCGTGGTGATGGCGTAGAGGCTGTCACGTCGGGAATGGGGATCGTTCTCCACCGCCAGCCGGGCTCCCAAGAAGATGCTGACGGCGACCACGATCCCGATCAGCAGGTAGACGAGGACGAAACCGGCGTCGCGCGCGTAGCGGCCGATGTTCGCGAACCGTTCCCGAGCCTCGGAAAGTGCCAGCACGCGGAGGCTGGTGTAGTCCGTGAACGGCAGTTCAATCCCCTGCTTCTCGGCGAAGCCGACCACGGCCGGAATCGTGGTTTCGGTGATGCCGGGGAAGGCGACATAGGCCTGTTTCGAGAAGAAGTAGAGGCCATATGTGCCGGCGCAGCCGACCAATACGAAGAGGACGAGCGCCAGGATCTTGCTCCGGCCGAAACTGAATTGTCGGAGGACAAAATACGAAAACAGGGTGGTCAGGAGCAGCGTGGTCATGCGCAGCCCGCCGATCATGATCAGCATGGCGACCATGAACAGGTACGAGATGCGGCGGGGGGTGAACCAGCTGCGCCGTTCGTCCGGGGTGACCATGGGAGGGACGATGCCGCTCAACGGAGCCTCGTTTCGAGCCAGGTTCGGAGTTCGGCGATGGCCACCCGCTCCTGAGCGCCGCTGTCACGCTGCCGGATGGTGACGGTGTCCTTCCATTCGGGCCTCTCCCCGAGTGTGTCGAAGTCGATGGTGACGCCGAAGGGAGTTCCGGCCTCGTCCTGACGTGCGTAGCGCCGCCCGATGGACCCCGCCTCGTCGTAGAACACGTTGAAGTGCGAGCGCAGGGATTCGCGCACCTCACGGGCCTTGGCCACCAGCTCCGGCTTGTTCTTCAGCAGCGGGAAGACCCCCACCTTCACCGGAGCGACGGAGGGATGAAAACTCAGCAGGGTGCGGGTTTCCTTGCGCCCCTTCTCGTCCGTCGACTCCTCCTCGTGGAAGGCATGGGCGAGCAACGCGAGAATCAGACGGTCGACGCCAGCCGAGGGTTCGATGACGTGCGGGACATAGTATCCCTTGCCGAGGTTGGCGGCGTCCTCGGCGGCCTGTTTCTCAGCCTTCTCGGCGGGTTCCCCGGTCTTCGACAGATACTTGAGGCGGGCGAGGCGGTACCGTTCCGAGAGATCGGATTGCCGGGTCGGATCCAGCTTTGGCCAGGCGGCCTTCAGCTCTTCATCGAACACCGTCATGGATTTGCCGGAGAACCGCTGGTGTTGAGAGAGGTCGAAATCCGAGCGAGCGGCGATGCCCTCCAATTCCTGGGTGCCGAACGGGAATTTGAAGAGGAGATCGACGGTGGCGCGGGCGTAGTGGGCGAGTTCGTCCGGCTTTTGCCAATACTCTTCGAGGGTGGTGCGGGGCAACCCGATGGACTCGTAGAAGCGGATGCGTTCCTCGACCCAGTATTGGTGCCACATCTGCCAACCCCAGTCGGGCTGGGGCGTACCGGGGTGTCCGGGCGTCGAGGGAGTCGCCACCTGGCCGCAGAGGGCTTCAACGGCTTCATCAGGCTTGATGAAGAACTCGAGTTCCATCTGCTCGAACTCACGGGAGCGGAAGGTGTAATTGCGGGGCGTCACCTCGTTCCGGAACGCCTTGCCGACCTGGGCGATGCCGAACGGGAGTTTCTGCCGGGAGGTTTCGTGGACGTTCTTGAACTGCGCGAAGATCGCCTGTGCGGTTTCGGGGCGTAGGAACGCGACATTCTCCTCGTCGGCGACCGGACCGACGTAGGTTTTGAACATCAGGTTGAAGGGGCGCGGTTCGGTGAGCAGGGCGCCGTTTTCGGGGTTGAAACGCTGCGAATTTTCGACCTTTTCCGTGGTTTCACCCGACAACTCGACGTTCTGAAGGCCTCGCAGCTGATAGAAGGCGACCGCTGTCTTGCGGGCGCTCTCGGGTGGTTTTCCCGCGGGAAGCAGAACGGCGAAGGGGTCCTGGGAAACCTTGCCGGAAACCGAGTCGCGGGCGCCGGTGAAATGGTAGGCGATGCCGGACTGGACATCGACCTGGTCGGCGCGAAAGCGCTTCCGGGTCAGGAGGCAGTCGCACATCGGATCGGAGAAGGTGTCGACGTGGCCGGATGCGCGCCAGATCTGGGGATGCATGATGATGGTGGCTTCGAGTCCCACCACGTCATCGCGCATCCGGGTCATGCGATTCCACCAGAGCTCTTTGACGTTTCGCTTGAGCTCGGCACCGAGCGGGCCGTAGTCCCAGAACCCGTTGATGCCCCCGTAGATTTCCGAGGATTGAAAGATGAAGCCCCGGCGTTTGCACAGCGAGACGAGCTTCTCCATCAAAACGTTCTCTTTGGGGTCGGCCATAAGGAACCGCCAGTGTTTGGAGGCATGGAAGCACGTGTCAAGGAGCGGGAATCAGCACGACGGCTGGGTGTTCATTCACCAACCGCCGCCTTGCCGGGCGCCCCGGCAGGTTGGCCGGACCGGAAGCGCTCAGGCAGGTTCGACGAGCGCCATCGCCTTTCGCAGCGAGGCGGCCACCGCCGCCGCAGCGGCTTCGTTGTCGAGTTGGTTCAGCGGGGCGTTGAAGGGCTCGGCGCGAACCGGTCCGTCGTAGGCGATTTCGACCAGCGCCTGGAGGAAGTCCCGCACCGGAATGACACCGGTCGCCAGCGGCAGTTCCCGGCGGTTGTCCTGTTGTTCGGCGAGCGGTACACCGGCAGGAGCATCGTTCAGATCGACCGCCACCACATCACCGTTGCGCAGACCCTTCAGGGCTTCCGCGGTATCCCCGGCCGTCCACCAGTGCCAGGAATCGAGAATCAGTCCAGTGCCCGGCACGTCAATGGCGCGTACCAGTTCCTGGGCCTGAGCGAGGCGATAGACGAAGGGGTGCCGGACCCGCGCGCGGAGGCTGGGTGTGCCGACGTACTCGAGCCCAAGGCGAAGTCCGTGGTCGCTCAAGACCCGGGCGGTCTGTCGAAGACGACGCGCGTGAAGGTTCAGATTCGCCGCGTATTCCAACTCCTTGTGCCCGGGGTGAATCCAGGTGCCGATGCGGGTGACGCCGGCCTTCTGAAGAGCCGCCGCCGCCCGGGGCAGGGCGTCCATGTCCTTCCGGAAAGCTTCGTCGGTCTGCCGGAAATCCACCGGCAACCCTGCGGCACCCCAACGGAGGTTGGATTGCTTCAGTTGATCCAGTGTCCGGGCGATGCCGTCGGCGTCCTGCCGGGCCAGTTCACCGTGATCGGGCTGGACCGATTCGAAACCATGGGCATGCGCCAGGCGGATCATCGCCGCCAGGTCGCCGGAGATGCCCACCGCGCCCGGGGTGAGGTCGATGGTCATGCGCCGAGTCACGGCAGGGGCGGCGACGGCTGCCAGGGCGGGGAGGGCTGCCGCTCCGAGCAGGCAGCGGGTGAATGCGCGACGATTCATGAGGGGGTTCAGGGGGCCCAGCGGCGCGGTGAATCCGGCCAGGTGAAGCGGAAGGTTGTCCCGTTGCCTTCCTCCGAGACCAGGTGGATCTGTCCTCCACGGGATTCGATCACCCGCTTGATCACGGCAAGACCCACACCAGCTCCCGGGCGGTTGGGAAGGAGGTCGAGACGTTGGAAGAGACGGAAAATCTTGTCGTGGAACCGGGCGGGGATTCCGGGGCCGTTATCGACGACTGAAAACTCCCAGGCGTTGCCATCGCGCCGCGACAGGATTCGGATGCGTCCTTCGGGCTTGTCGGAGAACTTGATCGCATTATCGAGCAGGTTCTGGAACACCTGCCGAATTTGGTGGGGCGTTCCCGCGAGGGAAGGAAGAGGCTCAGGCACGACCACCGACACGTTGGGGGGAGGGTCGAGCAGTCGGGTGATCTCGGGGATCAATTCGTTAAGATCCACTTCCGACTCGGCGTCGGTGGTGCGTCCCACGCGGTTGTAGACCAGGATGCCCTCGATGATGGCGTGCAGCTTTCGCACCCGGGTCTGGATTTCTCCGACCAGCGCGGTGCCGCTGGCGTCGAGTTTGGGCGCATAATCCATCGCCAGAAACTCGGAGAGGCGTCCAATGCCACCGAGCGGAGCCTTGAGATCGTGAGTGACGGCGTAGATCAGTTCGTTGAGCTCCCGGTTGGCACCTTCGAGCTGTTCCGTTCGACGCTGGACCAGTTCCTCCAGTTGATCGTGGGCGCGACGGAGAACATCGTCGGCCTGGCGCTGGAGGGTGATGTCTTCAGCGATCCCCACGCAGCAATCGATGCGCCCATCCTTGGTGAACGAGGGTGCGATTCTGGCCCGGATCCAGCGCGGATCCTTGTCGGTCAGGTTGACCCGGAACTCGGCGGTGAATTCGTGAGCGGCCTGCTGGGCGCCGTGCCATTGGGCGAGCACCCGGTCCCGGTCGGCCGGATGAACCATCTGCCACCAGACTCCGCGCGGGTCGTTGACATGGAGAAGATCCGACTGCGCACGCCAGCGTTGATTGGTGTAACGGAGCCGGCCCGCGGCGTCGGTGATGAACACCCCGCAGGGCGCATGCTGGCTCACCAGTCCCAGAAGCTCGGCGGTCTGTCTCTGCGCGTCGGCGGCTCGTTCCTGCTCGGACAGATCGAAAAAGAGCGCATGGAGCAGCGGAGGGCGGCCGGGCTCGGTGCGAAGGGTTGCCGAGGCTTCAACGGGGATCTGTCGGGCTTCGGACCCAACCAGCATGATGCGAACGGGCTGGGTGGAAGGGGAGGTGCGGCACTTCAGAAGCCAGGACTGACAGGCGGCGTGATCGTGGATATGGACGAAATCCAGGAGGTTCGTTTCCCGGACCGAGGTGTCCTGCGACGCCACCATGCGCCGGAAGGCGGCGTTTGCGAAGACGATGCTGCCCGAAGGTTCGAACACGGCCACCAGGGTGGAGGCGGTTTCGTAGAGAGCCCGAAACTGTTCCTCCACGGTCCAAAGGGTGGGAGTGGCGACGGCGAGGGTTGTGCCGGAGGCGGCCACACCGCCGGCCACGCTGTCGGATGAGATGGACTGCGCGAGGGATGTGCTAGCCATGGAACGAAAAGTTTCTGCGCGGGGTCAGCGGATGAGTGAATGCCGTGGTTTGAACAAGTTCTGGAAGGGCAGCCTGGGCATCGAAGAGTAGGAAAACGAGTAAGTTGATGTCAGATGTTTGACTAGGCATGGACATGCAGCGGAACCGGCTTAACGCGATCAACTCACTCCTAGCAACCAAGTGGACATTAGTACTGTGAATCAGTTTAAGGAATTTGCTGACTCTGTTTTTGCGTGGAAGGAGGCGCGGAAAGGAGGGGTGGCCGGGTGACGATGGACAGTTTCCCACGCTGGCTCGTCCGGGCCTCGTAGGATGTGGAATGGGGGCCGCCATGACTGACATGGAATCGTATGACGGAAAAGGGAGGGCAACGCAAGAGTTGAGTGCTGGGGTCCGCGGGGCTTCGCGTCTCCAGAATGGGACGGAATCGCCAGTGCCCGCCTTGTTGAATTTGCATCGAGGCACTCTTGAAGTTCGTGAATCGCCAGGTGTCCGGACGCGTGGATCAGTCTTCCGGCCCCGCGGCGGCTGGAGTCAGTGAGGAATGCGGGCAGGGACGATTGAGGAGGAGTCGGGTGATGGCGGCTTGCGAGGTTTTCCGAAGGGCCGGCGGATGAAACGATGGGACCTCCTGGAATCCTGGAGTGACATGAAGACTAGGAAGCCTCATGGAAATCTCACGATTTACTAGACAAAGGAATTTTTTTCCAGCTGAGTGGAGTCGAGCTGCGACGTCTGAATGCCCGATGCAAGCTTCATGAAGTTTTAGTTTTGCAGGATCCAGCCGATAGCCGCCGCGAGGGCCAAACCATGGGTGCTGAAAAGATCGAGAATCCGCTTCTGGTCGGACGCGACATCCTGGTGACGTGCCGCAACAGCTCGGGGGATTCGGTGCGCGCGGTGCCGGTGCGGATGGAGCGCTGGACCGTGCTGATGGAGATCTACAATCCCCACAGCATCCTTCAGCTGTCGGAAGTCCTCAGCGAGTTCGAGATCACGGTCGGGGATCGGAAGGTTTACCGGGGACGGGCGACGGTCGCGCGCCTGATCAACACCGGGATCATGCAGTTGTGCGAGGTGACGCTCGTCGAGGGTTGGCTGGACGTCGACCTGTTCTCGCCGATTGCGCATCCGGAGCGACTTCGGGAGGAGTTCGAGGGGTTCCTTCAGAACTGGCGGCGGCTGCAGTCCATCAGTCCCGAGTTCAAGGTGGCGGTGGCTGATTTTGAGACGTTGCTCACCGAGCTCAGGCGTTGGTTGGACCAGGTGGAGCTCGGGGTTCGCTCCGAATCGCATGGTTCGACGGACGAAATGGAGCGTCGGGTGCTGATGGCGCTGGAGTCCCGGATTGTGGACGAGGCGAACGAATGGTTTGGCAGATTTGATGATGTTGCGGACCGGGTGGAGGAGGAACTGCGGCCGGCGCACCGGGCTTACGCGCGGCGTCAGATCCATCCCCTGGTCATGTGTTCGCCCTTCGTGTACCGAACCTACATGAAGCCCTTGGGGTACGCTGGCGACTACGACATGGTGAACATGATTCTGGGCGAGCCGCACCAGGGGGCGACGTTGTTCGCCAAGCTGGTGAACTCCCTGTTCTTGCAGAATCCGCCGGCGCAGGCGCATCGGAACCGGATCGAACATCTTCAGAAACGGCTGGTGGAGGAGACGCGACGCCTGGCGGCTCAGGGCCGGCGGGTGCGTATCTTCAACCTGGGGTGCGGTCCGGCCCGCGAGGTTCAGCTGTTCCTCGCCAACGAGGAGTTGTCGAACCACGCCGACCTGGTGTTGGCGGATTTCAACCGGGAGACCCTGGATTTCGCGCGCAACACCCTGGAGGAACTGCGGGTGAGGCACCGTCGCTCGACACGGATCGAGTACGTGGAGCGATCGGTGCACCAGATGCTGAAGGATTCGCTGAGAGGCTCCGGGGATGCGGGTGGGGCGAAGTATGACTTTGTATACTGCGCCGGCCTGTTCGACTACGTGTCGGACCGGGTTTGCCGGCGGTTGACGAATTTATTCCATGAAATGACGGGTCCGGAGGGTTTGGTGTTGGTGACCAATGTGGACGCCTCCCGGCCATTCCGGCACTCCATGGAGTATCTGTTGGAGTGGCACCTGATTTTTCGGGATCGGGCCCAGATGAACTCGCTTATCCCGGACCAGGCGTGTGTGGAGAGCGATGTGCTCGCGGATCCGCTCCAGGTGAATCTGTACTTGGAGATGCGAAAATCCGGGGCCAGCCGCGATGCGTGATCCGATTCCCAGCGTTGAAAAGGAGTTCGCGTTGCGCGAACAGGACTTCGGTCTGCACCGGCTGAGGCTGGGGTGTATTCTGGCGGCCGCCCTGACGCCACCCGGCTCGTTGATCGACCTGATGATGTTTGACGACAAGGTCAACTCGTCGGTGTCGTTGGGGGCGTTGTTCGGCTTCCGGGTTCTGTGTTCGGCGGGGGTGGTGCCGATTTTCCTGCTGTCCTATCAACCGTTCGCGGCGAAGTATTTTCGTCTGCTCGGTGTGGCCCTCGCGTTTGCTCCGGCGTTCTGCATGGCCGGGATCATCGCGGTGACCGAGGGCAGCATGTCGGGTTACTACGTGGGGATGATCCTCGTCCTGCTGGGGGTCGGGGTGGTGATGCAATGGACGCGTCGTCAGACTTCGCTTGCGGCGGGGATGGTGTTGATTCTCTACCTCATGGCGACGCTGGTGGGGCACGATGTGGCCTGGGCGATCCTCGCCAAACGTCGGGCGCCCGCCCCGATTTTCGACAGTTCCTTTGCAATCAAGGGAGGGGACCTGAGTGACCCAAGGTATTTCGTGGAGGATCTGAGGGACGGCAGCGATCCGATTTCCCTCTTTCTGCGGGCGCAGATGGACACCAACACCCTTGGCGCCCTCAGCACTTGGCGCGGGACCAACGCCCCGGACAACGCGCTGGTCTCGGGGCTGTTGCGCGAGGTGAACCGGTTGAGCCATGCGGAGAAGCTGTGGACGAAGCTGGATCCCAATTCGATGGCCAACATCCTGGGTTGGAAGGGAATGAGCGTCATCAACCGCAAGAATCCCAAGAAAAAGGAGGAAATCCTACCTCCTACTCCGCAGCAGCAGGCCGGACTGAACCGGTTGATTTTGGGGGACATCTACCCGAGGTCCATCATGCACAATCCGTACGTGATTGAGGCGGTGCTGGGCCGGATCTGGCCGACCCTGGGCATGCATTGTTGGTTCCTTCTGCTGACCTCGATCATCATCGTCATCGGCAATCATTTTTCGACGGAACTGCGCTACAGCGATTTCGTGGCGCGACATAAGCTCGACTTGAGCCGGCGGGAGGCGGAACTGACCAACGAACGACTGGAAGAAGTCAACCGGCGGTTGCGGGAGCTCGATCAGCTCAAGGACAACTTCTTTGCGAACGTCAGCCACGAACTTCGAACCCCGCTGACGCTCCTGCTGGGGCCCGTGGAACATCTGCAGCGGCATCCGCGTGTGGTGGAGGACGATCGTCTGCGCGATTTTGTCACCACGATGCATGACAATGGCATGCGGCTCCTGAAGCTGATCAACGATCTGCTGGACCTCGTCCGTTTGCAGGCCAAGGCGTTGGTCCTGAAGCCGGCGCCGATCAATGTGTCGACCTACGCGGGAAAGCTGGTGGGTTCGATTCGAGGCTACGCGGAGGACCGCGGCTTGAAACTGCTCTGCAACGTCCACCCGGACCTGGGGACGGTCGTGTGGGATGAGGCGAAAATCGACAAGGTGTTCCTGAACCTTTTGTTCAACGGCATCAAGTTCACCCCGGCAGGCGGCGAGGTCAGCTGGCACGCGTGGAGGGACGGTGAGGAGGCGGTGGTGGAGGTCCGCGACACGGGCGTGGGCATCTCGCTGGAGAACCAGCGATTCCTGTTTCAACGATTTTGGCAGGCGGACTCGTCATCGCAGCGGAAACATCAGGGGGCGGGCATTGGCCTGGCCTTGGTCAAGGAACTGGTGGAGGCCCATGGCGGCTCCGTGACGGTCCGAAGCAAGCTGGGTCAAGGGACGACGGTCATGGTTCGGCTGCCGTTGGTGTCCACCTCGGGGCCCGCGAAGACCGCGCCGTCGTCGCCACCGGCATCAGCGGCGGATGCGGTGAACGGGAATGGTATCCGGAATGGGAAGGGGCACGGGGCGATCCATGGTCCGGGCCACGGTGACGGGACGGAGGTGAGGTCGGACACGACGCCGGGCGAACAGGAGGCGGAGGCGGCGCGATTGGAGACCCAGCGGCACCTGGATGAGCTTTATCGACGGGCGGAGATGCACGCGAGCATCACTCCTCTTCGCCAGAATCTGCGTCCCTGGGTGCCGGCGGCGGGTCACAAGAACCGTCCCCAGGTGCTGGTGGTGGACGACGAGCCCGGGATTCGACGATTTCTGAAGGACCAGTTGCAGGAGGACTACCAGGTCCATGAGGCGGTGGATGGTCAGCAGGGGGTGGAGTTGGCGCGTCAGTACATTCCGGACGCGGTGGTTTGCGACATGATGTTGCCGGAGAAGGACGGCATGGAGGTTTGTCGGGATTTGAGGAACTACCACACGACACGGCTGATTCCGTTTCTGATGCTGACGGCCCGGGCCGACGACGAGACCAAGCTCACGGCGCTGGCGGCTGGGGCGAGCGATTTCCTGGTGAAACCGTTCCGCACCGAGGAACTGAAGCTGCGGATCAAGAACCTGGTGGATGCGCGACGTCTGGAGCGGGAACTGGCTCAGCAAAACAAGAAGCTGCAATCGACGCTGGCGGAGCTGAAGGAAACCGAGATGCAGCTGGTGCAGTCGGAGAAAATGGGTGCGCTGGGGCGGTTGGTGGCGGGCATCATCCATGAGATCAACAACCCCCTGAATTTTGCGCGAACCGGCATTCATGTGCTGGGCACCTACTCCAAGACGCTTCCGGCGGCGGAGCAGCCGGATTTTCTGGAGGTGGTAAAGGATATCAGCGACGGGATCACGCGGGTGTCGGGGATTGTGGGTGAATTGCGGCAGTTCAGTCACCCGGACAATGACGCGTTGCATGAGGTGGATGTGCCGGCGGCGGCGGCGGCGGCGCTTCGGTTCATGGCGGCGGAATGGAAGGACGCCCGCGCGGAAGTGGTGAATGAGATACCTCCTGGCTTCCTGGTGCGGGGTAACAAGAACAAGTTGGTTCAGGTGTTCATCAACATGTTTCAGAACGCCTTCGATGCGATGCGCAGTCATCCGCCGCAAGGCGACAAGCCGAGGCTGCACCTGAAGGCATGGGAGGAGGGTGGGGTGCGTCGAATCAGCATTCGGGACAACGGGCCCGGGGTGTCCGACGAGCATGTCGCCCATATTTTTGAGCCCTTTTTCACCACGAAGGATGTGGGCAAGGGGATGGGGCTTGGACTGAGCATTTGTTTTCGCATTTTGGAGGAGGCGGGGGGACGCATCGTGATCAACACGGAGAAGGGTCGCTATTGCGAGTTTGTGTTGGAGTTCCCCGCCACAACAGGATGACAGTGTCGCGTCCGTTTCAATGGCAACCACGGAGAGTTTAGGCCGGGGCATCAATTCTATGTACGACTACAAAAGGTTTGTCGTTCTCTACGTCGACGACGAGGAGATGTCGTTGAAGTATTTTACCCGCGCGTTTTCGGGCACTTTCAGGGTCCTGACCGCGCCGAATGCCACCGCCGGATTCCGTCTGCTGGACGATCATCAGGACGAGATCGCTGTGGTGATGACCGACCAGCGGATGCCCGGCGAGCAGGGGGTGCAGTTCCTCGAGCGGGCACGGCGCCTGCGACCCCAGATCATCCGCATCCTGGCGACGGCCTTTGCGGATCTGGATGCGGCCATCGGGGCGGTGAACACCGGTGCGATCTACAAATACGTCACCAAGCCCTGGGATCCCCAGGACCTGGAAATGACGCTCAAGCGCAGCATCGAATTCTTTTCCGTCCAGGTGGAACGCGACCGGCTGTTGCGCGAAAAGCTTTCCGTCATTCATCGGCTGGTGATCACCGACCGCGTGCTCAGCATGGGCATCGTTGCCGCCGGATTGAGCCGGCAGGTCCGCAATGCCGTCGATGCCGTGGGCACCTTTCTCGAACTGGCTCCCGCGGTTTCGCGAACCGAGGGCGTCGACCTGGAACGGCTGCGCGACAAGGATTTCTGGACCGCCATGAACCGGCGGGTGCACGAGCGTCTCAAGTTCGTGATGACGGTGCTGGACGATCTGGCGACGGAACCAACCTCGAAGTTTGCCTTCGACAAGGAGATCCGTGTGCACGAGGCGATCGATGAGGCGATTCAACCCCTCGCTGCGGAACTGGCGGCAAAACGGATCGAGGTGGCGAATCTGGTGCCGCCGACACTCTCCCCGCTGCTGGTGGATGCCCGACGCTTCAAGAAGCTGTTCGTCCTGTTGCTGCGCCACGAACTGAGCACGCTGAAGGAGGATTCGGTGGTGCGGTTCGAGGCTGCGGAACGTCCCGCCGAGGGCGGCCGGGCGGAGGAGGTCAGCATTTTCGTCAACGACAACGGTGCCGGACTGTCTGCGAAATCGGTGCTGGGCCTGTTCGATCCGCTGCTGTCGGGCGAGGATGTGGGCAGCGAGTCGGAGATGTTCCTGATGACGGTTTACTTTATCGTCTACCATCATGGCGGGCGGGTTCAGGTGGGGCATCGTCCCGGTCGGGGGCTTGCCCTGACCATCCATCTGCCATTGAGGCCGCAGCCGAGCGATCCGGTGGACGAATCCCAGGAATTTCTGGTTCGGGCGATGACCAACGAGCGGTTGTGGGATCGGTTGATGGCCGGGAATTGAACCTGGCTGGCCGTCCTGTTCCCTCCTTCCCATCGTTCGAATGGTCAGGACTGGAGCGTGTAGCAAGGAAAGGGCCGCCTCTTGGAGGAGGCGGCCCAGGCTAAGGGAGTGACCGGAGGCGTTGCTGCTTTGGCAGCACTGCGGGTCAGCGAATGGAGCGCACTTCGATCTGCCGGTATTCAACAGGATCGGCATGACCGGCGAGGCCGAAGTACCCGGATTTGCGGTCTTTGCCGGGGTGCGGCGAGTTCGCCATGATGTCCTTCACCTCCGACAGGTCGGCGTTGAGAATCTGGGTGCCGTTGAGTTCCACCTCAATGCGGGAGCCGGTGACGGTGACGCGCTGGTAGTTCCACTCACCGGGAGGGCGTTGGAAACCACGATGAGCGGCGGCCATGCCGTAGGCGGAACCATGCGCCTGGCGCGGGTCGATTTTGCTGCCCGTGGCTTTCTCGTAGTTGTCGTCCAACACTTGGAGTTCGCACATGCCGACATACGCGGTATCGCCGGTGCCGGGATAGCGGATGGCGAGGCCGTTGTTGCCACCGGGCGGAAGCTTGAATTCCAGCAGGGCGGTGAAGTCGGCGAATTCCTGGGCCTTGTAGAAGATCGTCCCGCCCTTGCCAGGCTTGCAGCGGAGCGCGCCGTCCGCGATGTCGTACTCGGCAACAGGTCCTTCCCAGCCCTTCAGGCCGGTGGCGGCGCTGAAGATGGGGTAGTAGCCCTCAGCCCGATCCTTGGCGCGGAGGATGGCGTTGGCTTCGCTGCCGGAGATCTCGCGGACGAAGAGATTGCGCCAACGGATTTCACCGCCGTGGGTCTGGAGTTGGATGGGGCCGGCCTTCGGTACGGGAGCCTTGCGGTTGAAGTAGTTCTCCATGCGGGCGTGATCGACGACGACCTTGTCGTTCAGTTCGACGGTGACCCGTTCTCCGACCATGAGGACACGGAACTTGTTCCATTCGCCGAACGGTTTGTCGGCGTGGGTGAGCGGGTTCTTTCCGGGATTTCCTTTGGAATTGTTCCAGAGCCCGCCGGAGCCGAGTTCAGCGCCGAGATCGCCGCCCCACTTTTTTCCAGCTTCGGTGGTGTCCCAGATCTGCACCTGGGGAATGGCCCGCAGGTAGACCCCGGAATCGGCGCCCGCCACGGTCTTGTATTCCAGGACCATTTCGAAGTCCGCGTAGTCCTTGTCGGTGGTGAGGTAAAGGCCGTGGCCATCGTTGACGAGCTCGTCGCCCTCCACGCTCCAGTGCTTCCGGATATCCTCCAGGCTGGCGGTCTTCTTGCGGGCAAATTCCTCTGGGCTGAGCGCCTTCCACTTGGCGGGGTCCTCGGTTTCGAGTCCCCACCATCCGGTGAGATCGCGCCCGTTGAAGAGCGGGGTGAAGCCGGGAGGCGGAGCGGCGGCGAACGCGGTGCTGGTGCTGATCACGGCGGCACCGGCGAGGGCCAGGAGCCGCAGACTCAGGAAGGATGCGAGGTTGGGATTGGACTTCTTCATGCTGGGATCGTGGGCGGCCATCATCCGGAAACGCAGCGGAGCCGCGAGCGAAAAGGTGGTGTTCGAACGTGGGATGTCGGCCCGAATGGCAACGCCTTTCAAGCAACTGCGTACGATGGGATGTCTTCGACTTCCGGGGCCAGGTCGGCGGAGGCGAGGAGCGGTTCGTCCGGATTGCGGTAGTCGATTTCGGCGAGGTCGGTGTAGGTCCTGAAAACGTCCGTGTTGTGGATCAGGCCCCGGAAACGGTCGGCTCCCGGACCGATGGCGACGATGGGGACGTAGTCCGAGGTGTGGGTGGTTCCGGTGAACCCGATGCCGAGGTGGTTGGCCAGGATCTGGCCGAGGGCGGCGACATCCGAGTTCATCTGTTCGAACAGGGCGGAGCCCTTGGCATTCACGAAGGGCAGCAGGAGGGCGATCTTCGCGGGGTCGGCACGATAGCCGGTGTGATGGGCGAGCAGGGCGATGGCTTCCGCCTCGGTGCGCACGGTTTTCATCGACTTCAGAATCTCCGGGAAGGAAGCCCGGACCCCGGCGAGATTGCGGAAGCGCTGGGAACTGTCGCGGTAGGACGTTCCCATGCCGTTGAGGCCGAGGTTGGCATTGCCGTGGTCGGTGGTGACCACCACCAGCGTCTCGGGATGGCGGCGCTGGAATTTCAGGACGATGGCCAGCGCCTCGTCCAGGGTGAGCAGGTCGCGCAAGGCGGCGGCTGCGTCGTTGTTGTGGCAGGCATGGTCGACGCGTCCACCTTCGATCTGGAGGAGGAATCGCTCATGACGCCCCAGATGGGCGAGGGCCCGTTCCACCATCTCCGGCAGGGTGGGAACGGTGGCTTGCAGGGATTGACTGGTGGCGACGTCAATCGAGTAGGGCAGATGCCCCTCGGAGAAGGTGCCCAGCCAGGGACGGTCGGTGGGTGCGTTGCGCAGCTCGTCGCGGGACTTGGCGACGAAGTAGCCGGCTGCGGTGAACTCCGCCCAGAGATCCCGTTTGTCCTTCCGTTTGGCGGGGTCGAAGTGGTTTTTGGCACCACCCAGCATGACTTCGACGCCGCGGGTGAGGTATTGGGCGGCGATATCCTCCCCGGAGTTGCGGTCCTTCACCGCCACAGTGAATCCGGCGGGTGTGGCGTGGGTGATTTCGGTGGTGGTGACCAGTCCGCGTTTCCAGCCGGCTTGACCGA
Source organism: Verrucomicrobiota bacterium (assembly GCA_963205105.1). GTDB lineage: Bacteria > Verrucomicrobiota > Verrucomicrobiia > Limisphaerales > CAIMTB01 > CAIMTB01. The sequence continues at coordinate 17,639 of CAUJJW010000323.1, forward strand.
ACAACGGATGGAGCGGGAGGAGCGGTTTTCCTTTGGACGAAGTGTTGAGAGTGCCGTTGCGGACCCGGGTGCCGGAGCCCCAGCTCGAGGACGCGGCAGCGGAGTCGGTGACGAGCGAGTCCAGGGAGCGCATGTCCATCAGTGCGGTCCGGGCTTCCGGCTGGTTGACCAGGTCGATCCAGGCCAGCCCATGCCCACGTTCCAGTCGGCTCAACTGATCGGCGCAACTGAGGGTGCCGAGGCTCATGCCATCGGCGACCACGTGGATGATGCGATGGGGAGAACCCTCCCGGAGGCGGGCATTCCGGGAGGAAGAACGGGCGGCGAGAGCGGATGGCGTGGTGGCGAGGGTGCCGAGCGACGCGGCGACGCCGGAAGCGCGAAAGAAGGAGCGTCGGTTGATCATGGGTTCGTTCACAATGGGTGATGGGGCGATGAGGGCAAGGGCCTTGTTCCCGGTCGTCGAGGTCCGGGATTGGGGGGCTTCAGAACCAGTTGAAGTTGAAACTGATGCTGACTCGTTCGGAAGAGGTGCGGTTGGCGGCGACCTCGTGACGGAGCCAGCTTTCGAAAAGAGTCAGGCGGCCTGCTTCGGCCGGGTAGGAGACGAAGGTCCGGTTTTCGGGGCGCGGGTCGGGTCGCCGGGGCGGGGCTGCCATGAAGGAAGCGAGCCGCGGGTCTTCGAACTTGAGGCTGGAACAGCCGCGTGGGGTTTTGACGTAGTAGGTGCCGCTGATGGTGGACAGCGGATGGAGGTGGAGACTATGGGCGGCCAAAGGGGGCATGATGTTGATCCAGCAGTCGGTCATGACCAGTGACCGGCCGTCCAAATCGAAGTCGAGGCTCTTGGCGAACCGGCCGACGTGTCGGGCGATGAGACGTTCCAGTTCCATGAACGTCGACGACATCTTGTGAAGCCGGCACAAGGAAGCGTAGGAAGTGAAGCCACCGGGATAATTCTTCGCGGACCAGCGGCGTCCAGCGTCGTCATGATCGCGGAACTGATAGCATTCACGCAGGAGTTCTGTGTTGAACTTGCGCACTCCCCGTGCTCCGAGGGGAGCCGAGTAGATGAGTGTGGGGAACCAGGCGCGCGTGCTCATGAGTCGAGACTAGAAGAATTTGCAGGTGGGCGGCAACCGGCCCATGGCGAAGCGTGACTGTTATCGCCCTGCGCTTGGGTGGTGAATTTTGGGTTTCCTCGGTTTTCTCTGTTGTGATGGGCCGAAGCGGGATTCAAGGTTGCGAGCAATGAAGGTGGCGGTGTTTTTCGAACGGGACGGCGTGCTGATTCATCCGGTGAGCGAGGGGGCTGCGGTAAGGACTCCCCATCGACTGGAGGAATTCCGTGTGCGCGAGGACATCGTTGAGGCGCTGGGGCAGTTGCGGGCCGCTGGTTTCCGGCTTTTTGCGACGACGAACCAGCCGGGCGTGACTTCGGGGGCGCCGACGCGGCGTGAGTTGGATCTGATGCACACGGTGCTGTGCCGGAAGTTGTCGCTGGAGGCGGTTCTCGTGTGTCCCCATCCGGCGGATGATGCCTGCACATGCCGGAAGCCGCTGCCTGGCCTCCTTCGTGAGGCGGCTCACCAGTACAAGCTGGATCTCGAACACAGCTTTGTGGTGAGCGATCGCTGGGAAGATGCGGAACTTGCGGATGCTGTGGGGGCGACCTCGGTCCTTATCCGTTCCAAGACCAATGGAAGCGGGCACCATGACTACATCGTCCCCGATTTTTCGGCAGCCGTCGCCAAGGTGATGGAAGTCGCCCGGGATTTGGGCACGTTGCGCGTGTTGTCGGAACAGAAGCCCTGATTCTGGAGGCCTGCGGTCAAAGGGTGAGGGCGGAGGGCGGAGGGCGGATCTGAGCGCGTGGGTGGTTGGTGACCGCTGGTTTTTCAGGACTTGGATTTTTCAGCGCGCCGTTTCTGGCGTTTGGAGGATTTTGTTTCCGGGGCGGCTGGGGCGTTGGTGGCGGCTGGGGCGTTGGTGGGTGACAGGATTTCGGCCGGGGGTGGTTCGTAGGGGGGGATGTCAGAGCCGGACGGAAGCCGTCGTCCTCCCCCGACCAGAATGGATCCGTCGGCCTGTTTCATGAGGCGTGGCCTTGAGCCGGGTGTGATCTCGTGTCGTTGGCGGGTGGCGAGTTCTCCATCGGGGGTGACGATGCAGTAGGTGTAGGTGTTGCCTCCGGTTTGGAACAGGACGTGAAGCTGGCTGCGGTTGTCGAGTTGTTGTTCGGGATTGGCGAAGGACAGGAGCCGGTCGAGAAGGACAACGCGGTAGATCCGGAGTTCGGCGTCATCCGTGACTCGGGCGTACAGATTGCGATCCCGGGTGCGGATGGCGGACTGGAGTGCGTAGCGTCGGATCTCGGGGTGTTGGTTGGTGACGCCTTCGGGCGGTGGCACGCCGAAGGAGATTTCCCAGAGCTTTCGGGCACGCTGGACGGTGAAGGTGGCAGGTTCGCTAAGCACGCGCTCGTTCAAGCCAGGGAGTCGGATCTCGGCATAGATTTGGTGGACGCCGGACTCCTGGAAGTCGAAGTAAGGTTGCACGTTCCACCATTTGGTTCCGGCCTTGGCGGATTCCAGAGTGAATTCGCCCTCGACAGGGACTTGGCCGAGGCGGGCGATGACATCACCGGATTTGGTTTCAGCATAAAAGCTGAGCCACGTGCTGGTGGTGCCAAAGGTGAGTGGGCGGCCTGAGAGATTGGAAATGCGGACGCCGATGGGGATGTCTTCGCCGGGGAGGTAGGTGGTCTCGTCGAGGATGAGCTCGACGGTGACGCCCGAGGATTGGGCGTACGAGGGCTGGTGGCAGGCGAGCCACGTAAGCAGGAGTGCGCAGAGGAGCCGCATGTCGGACATGCTAGACCGTGGCGGCGCGCCAACAAGATCACAGTTGCGTCCAGTTTTTCCTGTTCGGTTCCTCAAGTCGCTGCGTGTGGCTTCCGATATAGCACGTGATGACGCACAGCTTACGGTCCTCCGTACGCCGAGAATCCGAAACTCGGCCCGCGGACGACCAGCTGGCCTCATCCTCGGAACTGCCAGTGATCGCCGGGCGCATTCGTCTTCTTCGGGAGCGGTTGGGGCTGACTCAGGAAAAACTGGCTGCGCGGCTTGGCGTGGCCTTTCCAACGGTGAATCGATGGGAGAATGGGCGTACCCAGCCCTCACCCCTGGCGCTTCGACAAATTGAAGCGTTGGTGGAGCAAGCCAATCAACCCGCCAGCGGTGCGACCGACGCCAACCTCGGGAACCGGGGGTTGGAATGAGCCTCCCCCATCAGGATCTCCATGTGTTGGTCGTCGACGATGATCTGACGACGAACCGGATGCTCCAGGGGATCCTGGTTCGCGGAGGTTTTCGTGTGTCGTCGGCCTTCACCGCTGCGGACGCCCTGACCAGGGTGGCGGCGAACTCCCCGGACCTGATTCTTCTGGACGTGAATTTGCCGGACGGGAACGGACTCGATGTCTGCCGCCAGTTCCGCGAAGGTTCGCGCTCGGCCCACATCCCCATTCTGTTCATTTCCTCCGACGACGAAGTGTCGACGAAGGTGAAGGGGTTCGAGGCGGGAGCGGTGGATTACATCCCCAAACCGTTCGCCGGCGAGGAGGTCCTGGCCCGGGTTGGCACCCAGCTGCGTCTGAAGCGCGCCTACGAATCCCTGGCCGAATTGCAGGCGGAGCGCATCCAGCGCCTGGCATCGGCTCAGGAGATGCTGATGCCTCAGCCCTCCGACTTTCCCGACGCGCGCTTCCAGATTTGTCTGAACCAGGTGATCAGCGCGGGCGGGGACTTCTACGACGTCATGCCGGTGGGGCAGCAGATCGTGGACTACGTCGTCGCGGATGCGAGCGGGCATGACCTGGCGTCATCCTTCTGGACTGCCTCGCTCAAGAGCCTCCTGTCGACGTATGCCGATCCGGCGAGTTCCCCGCGCGAGGTGCTTCGCTCAATCAATGGCACTCTGTGCAGGATTCTGCCCCAGGACGTCTTCTTCACGGTGATTTACGCCCGGTTGAACCGGCACACCGGGAAGCTGATGCTGGTGAATGCCGGGCATCCCCCGGCGGTGATCGTCGGGCCTGGGCGGGCGGAGCCCCTGGTGGTGCGTCAGGAGGGGGATATCATCGGAGCATTTCCGGATGTCGCCTTCGATTGCGCCGAGCTCTCCGTGCGGCGTGGGGACCGGTTGGTGCTGTGCTCGGACGGGTTGATCGAGTTGCACGGCGACTGGCAGGCGGGTCAGAGGAAGCTCACGGAGGTGTGTCACGCCCACCGTGAGGCGCCGCTCGCCGAGATGGTGCAGTCCGTGGTTCGGGAGATCACCTGTGGTGCGCGGGTGGAGGACGACATTGTGCTGATGGGGGTGGAAGTATGATTGCGGCTTCCATGCCGGAGCAGGCAGGTCTGCAACGGGTGATCCGCTCCCGATTGGAGGAAGTCGATGCGCTCTGCCTGGACCTGCGCGTTCATTGCCAGGAGCACGGATGGGCGGCGATGAGTTTTCCGCTGGAACTGGTGCTTCGCGAGTGTCTCAACAACGCCATCCTGCACGGAAACCGGAGTGACCCTGCGAAGTCGGTGACGGTTTCCATGATCTGCCGCAAGCCATGGCTGCGGGTGCAGATCACCGACGAGGGCGATGGCTTCGATTGGCGCGCTGTTCAAGGGAGAACGGTGCCCGATGCCGACAAGACGTGCGGGCGCGGACTTCTGATCACGTCCACCTATGCGCGCCGGGTGCGGTTCAACCCGAGCGGCAACCAGATCACCCTGTGGTTCCAGCAACTTCCGAAAAGCAATTCCAGCGACCTATGACTGCCAACACGATTGAACGCCAATCTGGGCTTTGCCGGGTGCGCCTTGATGGCGACCTGACGGCGTCTCGCGTACCCGAGCTGCAAGCACTTCTGAAACGAGAACTGGATCAACCGATCGAGGAGATGGTCGTCGATATGACCGGAACGGCGATGCTCGACTCGAGCGGCATCGGTCTGCTGATCGCGACCTTCAATTCGGTGGGTCGCAAGGGAGGCCGCTTCCGAATCGTGAATGCCGCGCCACCGATCTTTCAGCTCCTCCAGAGCATGCGTTTGGTCAATCGCCTGAACGTGTCAGGCACTTCCGACGTCGAGGTGACCCATGGCTGACGACCTTCTGAACGAGTTCATCCACGAATCACGGGAGCACCTGGCGACCATCGAGGCGGACCTCCTGACGATCGAGGAGGCGGGTGACAACGTCGACGAGGACCTGGTCAACAAAGTCTTTCGCGCCGCCCACTCCATCAAGGGCGGCAGCAGCTTCTTCGGCCTCGCCAAGGTGAAGGAACTCTCGCACAAGGCCGAGACGGTCCTCGACATGTTGCGCTCGCGAAAAATGATCGCGAACGCCGAGGTCACCAACGTGCTGCTGGCGGCCTTCGACAAGCTTCGCGAGATGATCAACAGCCCCGGCGAGAGCGACCGGGCCGACGTCTCCGACCTCGTCGTCAGCCTCACCGGGCTCGCGTCATCGTACATGGCGCCCGAAGAGAAGGCGTCCTTGACCCAGAGCGCCACGCTCCACGCCAAGGGCGTTCCTCCCGTGGTGATCTCCCAGGTCGATCTGGACCGGGCACGGCGCTCGGGCCAATGCGTGTACTGCGTCGATTACGACCTGATTCACGACATCGAGAAGAAGGGGCTGAACATCCTCAAGGTGTTCCGGGAACTCGGCGAATCCGGCGAGATCCTCGATTGTTTCATGGATTTCGACGCGGCGGGCACCCTCGACGACACCATCGGCAATCAGCTTCCCCTGCGGCTGGTTTTCGCCACCACGCTGGCGCCGCACATCATGCCGGAGTTGCTCTCCATTCCGGAGGAGAAGATCAAGATCCTGTTCGATCCCGTGGCCCAGGCTGCCACTCCGACTGTCGCGACCGCCGCACCCGCGCCCGCCCCCGTGGAGACTGCTCCCGCTGCGCGTGTCCTCGCAACGGCTCCCATCCCAACGCCGGCCGTCGAGCCGGAGGTCCCGGCCCCTGCCGCACCGGAACCCAGGGAACGTCCCCAGGCCTCCGCAGGACGCGGTGGCCAGGCCGAGTCGGCCACGGGCGGTGGCCATTCCACGGCCGATGAGACGCTCCGCGTGAACGTCGGTCTGCTGGAGTCCTTGATGAATCTGGCCGGTGAGCTGGTGCTCAGCCGGAACCAGCTTCGATCGGCCATTGCCCAGAACGATGTCCAGGCTCTACCGGTCGCCGAACAGCGGCTCAACCAGGTCACGAGCGACCTGCAGGACGCGATCATGCGAACGCGTCTGCAACCCATCGGCAACGTGTTCGGCAAGTTCCCCCGCGTCGTGCGCGACATGTCGAACGCCCTTCAAAAGGAGATCAACCTCGACATCCGCGGCAAGGACGTCGCCCTGGACCGAAGCCTGATTGAGGGCCTGTCCGATCCGCTGACTCACATGGTTCGGAACGCCGTGGACCATGGCGTGGAGACTCCCCAGGAGCGGACGAAATCCGGGAAACGCAGCACCGGAACCATTCGGATCGAGGCACGCCATGAAGCCGGCCAGGTGGTGGTGGAAATCGCCGACGACGGCAAGGGCATCGACCCGACCCGGGTAGCGGACGCCGCCCTCCGAAAGGGTTTGATCACGCCGGAGAAGGTTCGGGCGATGTCGGAGAAGGACAAGACGGCGCTGATTTTCCTTCCGGGACTGTCCACGGCCAAGCAGGTGACGGACATCTCGGGCCGCGGGGTGGGGATGGATGTTGTGAAGAGCAACATCGACCGCCTGGGCGGCACGGTGGAGATCAAGTCGGAGATCGGCAAAGGGTCGGTTTTCCGGATCAAGATGCCGCTCACGCTGGCCATCATTCCTTCCCTGATCGTGGCGGTCGGCGAGGATCGGTTCGCCATTCCCCAGGTGAACGTCGAGGAACTGCTCTGTTTGCGCTCCAACGACGTCGACAAGCGCATCGAGGTGGTGGGCGAGGCGAAGGTGCTGGTGCTTCGCGACCGGATTATTCCGCTGGTTCGATTTCGGGAGCTCCTGAGGTTGCCGTCGGAGGGCACCGTGGGGTGCGGTTCGACGCGGGCGGGTGCCACGTTCGATGAGGCTCTCCGTATCGTCGTCGTGACCACCGGAAGCATGCAGTACGGCCTGGCGGTGGATTCGTTCCACGACACGGAGGAAATCGTGGTGAAGCCGCTGGGACGTCACATCAAGGGGCTCCGGGAGTATGCAGGCGGCACGATCCTCGGGGATGGCCGGGTGGCCTTGATCCTGGACGTTGCCGGGCTGGCGAGCAAAGCGGAGCTCGGTGCCGCGGTGGAAGCTGCTCGGACGGCGGAGGAAGAGAAAGCCGCGGAACGGGAACGCCTTGAGGACATGCAATCCTTCCTGCTCTTCCACAATGCGCCGGATGAAGTCTGTGCGACGCCGCTGGAGACCGTGCTGCGCATTCAGCGGGTCACGCCGGAGCAGGTCGAAACGAAGGCCAACCGGCGGACCATTCAATACCGGGGAACATCGCTGCCGCTGGTCACGCTCTCCGACTCGGCGAATGTCCAGTCGATTGGAGATTCCCGGGAACTGGCGGTGATTGTTTCGAGTGTTCGGGGGCGCGAGGTGGGTCTGCTGGGTTGCATGCCGGTGGATGTGGTGGAGACACGCACGGCGATCGACACCACCACCCATCGTCAAAAGGGGATCTCCGGTTCCGTCATTCTGAATGACCGGACGATGCTGATAGCCGACATCGTGGAACTGGTGGAGACGGCCTATCCCGACTGGGGTGCGCCCGCGGAGCAACGCGATGTGCGGAGCGTGGCCGGTTCGGTGACCGCCAAGACCGTGCTGTTGGCCGAGGACTCGGACTTTTTCCGCGCCCAGGTCAAAAAGTATCTGGAACAGGACGGCTACCGTGTTCTTGAAGCTCCGGACGGCGAGGAAGCGTGGGAGCGACTCGAAGACAACGCCGGCACGGTGGACGCGGTGGTGACCGACGTCGAGATGCCACGGTTGACTGGTCTGGGCCTGGCCCAGCGCATCCGTGGCGACGACCGCTTCGCCCGAATTCCCATCATCGCCCTCAGTTCGCTGGCGGGCGAGGACGACATTGCCCGAGGCCGTGCGGCCGGCGTGGACGACTACCAGGTGAAACTGGATCGCGACCGCCTGATTGCAGGGCTGCAAGCCCTGCTGCCCACGGCATGACCCCCCAACAAAACTTCACTTTTCAACCCACTCACACCCTCAGAATCAGGACGCAGAATATGTTCCAGCTCAACAATATGAAAATCGGACGCCGGCTCGCGCTGGCCTTCGGAACGATGACGATGATGATGATCGTCGGCACGGTGCTCGCCCTCTACGGCGTGGAAGCCATGAGAAAAGTTCGCGCCCAGGGGGCCGCTGAGGCCGCCATGATGGACGACGTACGCCATGTTCGGATCGTCCTGGGAGACCTGTATTTCGACCTCTGGAGTGTTCTGATCCACGAGGAAGGGGACGAGCGCAAGGAACACCTCGGAGAGGTCAAGAAGCACCGCGAAGCGTCCCTGGAACATCTGGCGGGGGTCCGCACCCGCGCCAGCCAGAACCCCGAAGCCAGGGCGCTGCTGGAACGTCTGGAGGCCTCGGTCGGCGAGTGTTGGGAACTTTCTCAGAAGGCCATCAACCTGGCGGTGGAAGGCAAGGCGGCCGACGGCCAACACCTTCTGTCCGGTGACGGTGACGTGCTCCGTGCCAGGGTCGACAAAGCCTTCGACGACCTCATTGCCTGGCAGCAGGGCCGGATCAAGACCGCGGATGCCTCCGCCAACCAACAAGCCGGGCTGGTTTGGTCGATCCTCATCGGCGGGCTCGCGGTTGGTCTGATCCTGGCCGGCTTCTTCGCGGTCTACATCACCCGTGGTATCACCCTCCCGCTGTCCGTAGGGGTGGGTCTGCTGGACGACGTGAGTCGCGGCAATCTTGGGAATGACGTGCCCGAGGAGCTTCTGACACGGAAGGACGAAGTCGGCGACCTGTCACGGTCCCTGAATTCGATGACTCACAACCTCCGGGACCTGATTCGTGATGTGACCGGTGGAACGGAAACGCTGGCCAACGCCGCGGGCGAGCTGTCCTCGGTATCCAATCAGATGACCGGCAACGCCCGGCAGACCTCCGGCAAAGCCAACACCGCGGCGGGTGCTGCGGAAGAGATGAGCGCCAACGCGGTCTCGGTCGCCGCCGGCATGGAGCAGGCGACCACCAGCCTGACCACGATGGCAGGTTCGACCGAAGAGATGACCTCGACGATTGGCGAGATCGCCTCCAAATCGGAGAAGGCGCGGGTGATCACCCACGAGGCGACGCAGCAGGCGGAGAAGGTTTCGATGCTGATGCAGAACCTCAGCCAGGCGGCGGAGGCGATCGGCAAGGTGACGGAGACGATCACCAGCATCTCGGATCAGACCAAGCTTCTGGCGCTGAATGCCACGATCGAAGCGGCCCGGGCGGGAGCCGCGGGCAAGGGCTTCGCGGTGGTGGCGCATGAGATCAAGGAACTCGCCCGGCAGACGGCCGAGGCAACCGAGGACATCAAGGCCAAGGTGGCCGGCATCCAGGGATCGACGACGAACACGTTGACCGATCTCGGTGAGATTTCGCGGGTGATCGCGGAGATCAGCGAGATCGTGAACACGATCGCCGCCGCGATTGAGGAGCAGTCGAGCGTGACGCGCGACATCGCGCGGAACGTGGGTGAGGCGGTCGACGGTGTCCGCGACGCCAACCAGCGGGTGGCTCAGATGTCGGGCGGCGCGCAGTCCGTGGCGCAGGACATGGCGGAAGTGAAGCAGGCGGCGGGCGAGATGGCGTCGGGCAGTGAGCAGACGCTGACCAGCGCTTCGGAATTGTCGAAGCTCGCCGAGGATCTCCGCCACATGGTGTCCCGGTTCCAGATTCGTTCGGAAGTTGGCGGTTCCGAGGGGAGGGCGCGGGGCGCGCAGGTGGCGAAAGCGACCGGACGCAACGGCACCGGATCCGGCGACGCCCGGAGGCGGAGTGTGGAACCCGCGCGGACCGCGCGCGGCCGTGAGTCCCTCCAAGAAGCAGGCAGTGGCCGCCATCGGTAGATCCATCGCCGGACTACCCCGTCGAAACCCATCCTATCCTATGGAAAACCCGTTCCGAAACCTGAGGATATCCAAACGTCTGCTGTTGATCAGCGTGTCGTTCTCGTTGCCGATTGCGGTCCTGCTGGGCCTGATGATCAACGAGGACGTGGAGGCGGTTGCCTTCGCCCGGGCGGAAACGCACGGCAACAGCTATCAGAAGCCCCTGATGGATCTGCTGGATCTGGTGCCTCAGCATCAGTTGGCACTTCAGTTCGCCGCGGCGGGCGGGGCGCGGGGTGCGGCGGCGGGGATTCAGGGCCGGATTGACCGGGCGTTCGACGATCTTCAATCCGTGCAGGCCCGCCTGGGTGCAGGGTTGGAGTTCACCCCCGAGGGATTGGCCAAACGGAATCGGGAACACGTTCAGTTCGCCACGGTGAAGGGCGAGTGGGACACCCTGAAGGGGCAGGCGTCCCAGCTTTCCGCCGAGGATCTCCTGGCCAAACACAGCCATCTGATGGCCGACATCCGGACCATGATCACCCATGCGGGTGACCTTTCGAACCTCATCCTGGATCCGGACCTCGACAGTTATTATCTGATGGATGTGACCCTGCTGGCACTCCCGCAGATGCACGACCGACTCGCCAGCGTCATGAGTCATGGCGGCACGGTGCTTCGAGCGACGTCGGTCTCCACCGAAGACCAGGCCCGCCTGGCGATCGGGTCAGCGCTGCTGAAGGAATCGGACTTCGATCGAACCCTGGCCAGCATGAAGACAGCGCTGAGCGAGGATCCGGAACACTACGGAATCAGTCCTTCCCTGTCGCAGGCTGTGAAAGGACCTCTGGACGAATTCCGTGCGGCTTCCGAAGCCTTTCTTGCCCTGCACGACAAAATCGGGAAGGGCGCCAAAGCGTCCGTTGACTTGGCCGCCTACCTGGCTGCCGGCCATCGGGCCCGGGAAAAAACGATGGCTTTGTGGAAGGTGAGCGTCGCGGAACTGGATGTTCTGCTGGAGACCCGCATTCGCGCGATCCGGGCACACACCATGGCCGGCATCGGACTCACAGGTCTGGCCCTGGCACTGGCCATTCTCCTGGTCGTTCTGATCTCGAGGAGTCTGACCGGTCCGATGCAGCAGCTCATGGACATGCTGGATCTCAGCTTCGGCAAGTCTGCCGAGGCCAGCGGAGGATGGGATCTGACCCGGGATGTTCCGGCGGAACTGATTCTCCGCAAGGACGAGGTCGGCGATCTCTCACGGTCCATGCAGTCCATGACCGAGAACCTGCGCCGTTTGGTGGGCGACATTCAGGGCGGCACACGATTGCTGGCATCGGCGGCGACCGAGCTGTCGTCGGTTTCGGATCAGATGTCGGGCAACGCCCGTCAGACGTCGGGCAAGGCGGCCGCGGCGGCCCATTCGGCGGAGGAAATGAGTGCCAACGCGGTTTCCGTGGCGGCTGGCATGGAGCAGGCCACCACCAGTCTTGCCACGATGGCGAGTTCCACCGAGGAGATGACCTCGACGATCGGTGAAATCGCCTCCAAGTCCGAGCAGGCGCGGGTGATCACCCACGAGGCGACGCAGCAGGCGGAGAAGGTCTCGATGCTGATGCAGAACCTCAGCCAGGCGGCGGAGGCGATCGGCAAGGTGACGGAGACGATCACCAGCATCTCGGATCAGACCAAGCTGCTGGCGCTGAACGCCACGATCGAGGCGGCCCGGGCGGGAGCCGCGGGCAAGGGCTTCGCGGTGGTGGCGCATGAGATCAAGGAACTCGCCCGGCAGACGGCCGAGGCGACCGAGGACATCAAGGCCAAGGTTGAAGGCATCCAGGGATCGACGACGAACACGTTGACCGATCTCGGCGAGATTTCGCGGGTGATCGCGGAGATCAGCGAGATCGTGAACACGATCGCCGCGGCGATTGAGGAGCAGTCGAGCGTGACGCGCGACATCGCGCGGAACGTGGGTGAGGCAGTCGCGGGTGTCCGGGATGCGAACCAGCGGGTGGCTCAGATGTCGGGTGGCGCGCAATCCGTGGCCAGTGACATGGCGACGGTGAAGCAGGCGGCGGGCGAGATGGCGTCGGGCACGGAGCAGACGCTCACCAGCGCGTCGGAATTGTCGAAGCTCGCCGAGGATCTGCGTGAGATGGTCTCCCGCTTCCGGGTGTTGGAGACCGAAACGTCCGAGGGTTCGGGTTCGAGGCCTTTAGCGGCTCCTGGAACGAGGACGAGCCGGGGCGGGACTTCGTCCCCTCAAGGAAGCCGTTCCACGGGATCGGCTGGTGGTACCACCCGACGGTTCCTGGAGTGGTCGGACGATCTCTCGGTCGGTGTGCCGGCCATGGACCAGCACCACAAGAAGCTAATCGACCTGATCAACCAGCTTCACGAGGCGATGAGATCGGGGAAGGGCCGGGAAGGTGTCGGCATCGCTTTGGAGGAACTGGCCAAGTATGTGGAGTACCACTTCGGCGCCGAGGAGAAGCTCATGAAGCAGCATCGGTGCTCGGGGCTCCATGAGCAGCAGGAGGCTCACGGACAGCTGATCGAGAAGGTCAACGCGCTGCGCAAGGACTTTGCCAGCGGCCAGCAGGGATTGGGCGTGGAGGTCTTGAACCTGCTCAAGGACTGGCTGGTGAACCACATCCAGAAGAAGGACAAGCCGTGTATGGTTTCGGTGTGTGCGGCGAAGACCAAGGGTAGTCGGCTGGCTGCGGCGCGGGGTGAAGGCGGCGAGCGATCGGGCTCCCGGCTGGGATCGGGTGGTGTTCGAGCAGAAGCCGTTCGAGAGCCCCATGGATGAGGTTCGAGGACTCGGACGAGTGATGGACCTAGTTGAATCTGAACCTGTGGAAAGTGACACATGAAGAGCCTGTTCAAGAACCTGCCGCTATCGACACGCATCGTGGCGGCGACAGTGGTGGTCGTGCTGACGGTGGTGGCGGTGAACTATGGGGTCTTCGTTCGGGGCTACCGGGCGAGGGCTCAGGAGGCCCTGGTGGAGAAGGCCAAGGTGTTCACCGCCGTCGCGGACGAGGCGAAGAACCACGTCAGTCGCCTGCACGAAAGCGGGGCGATCGACACGAAGGCACTGTCGGCGGAACTCGCTGAGTCCCTCGCTGCCGGCAAGTCAGCGGGTGAGTCCAAACTGTTTGGGACGATTCCGATTGTTGCCGGATGGACAGCCGCCCGTGAGGCGGCAAAGCGGGAGAACACAGAATTCCGGATCACGGCATTCAATGCGCGCGACCGTCGCAACGAACCTGCTCCCGGGTCCTTCGAGGAGCGGTTGCTCAGGCAGCTCAGCGACCAGGTTGCCGCTGGCAAGGGCGACATCGTGAGTCGGGTGGACGAAGCCTCGAACTCGCTTCATGTCATGCGTGCCATTCGGCTGGGGGAGAATTGCCTGATGTGTCACGGAGCACCGGGAAGCTCCTGGGACGCCGATGGGGACGGCAAGGACGTGACAGGCCGTGCGATGGAAGGATGGAAGGCCGGGGACATGCACGGCAGTTATCATATCGTGATGCCCATGGCGGCCGTGGGTCAGCAAGTGGCCTCGTTCATGCTCACCGGGATGACTTGGACGCTGCCGCTTCTGGGGATCGCTGTGGGTGCCTTTGTGTACCTGGTGAAGGTGCTGGTCGGCCGGCCGATGAGCGCGCTCCGGAAGGTCACTCACTCGATTGCCGACGGCGATCTGACCATGGAAGTGCCCGAGCCGCTGATGGAACGCGGTGACGAGATCGGCGACCTGGCGAGGGCGGTGGATAAGCTGAGTGTCTCGGTCCGGGGGTCCATTTCGGAGGTCCTGAACGGGACGGAAACCCTGGTTGCTGTGTCGGAAGGACTGGTGGGAACATCGGAGCGAATCACGGAAAGGGCCCAGCACACGGCAGGGCAGGCGGAGGCCGTGTCGGCTGCCGCCGAAGCATCGAGCGTGAATGTGACGTCAGTCGCGGCAGGCATGGAGCAGGCGTCGACGAATCTGGCCTCGGTCGCCGCGGCCACGGAGCAGATGAGCGCAACGGTGGCGGAGATTGCCGGCGCGTCAGCCCGTGCCCGCGTGGTTGGCGAGGAGGCCAGCGCCCAGGCGCAGGCTGTCGCGGCCGTGGTCAAGGAGTTGGGGGAAGCGGCGCAAGCCATCGGGAAGGTCACGGAAACGATCACGGGCATTTCTGCCCAGACGAACCTGCTGGCCTTGAATGCCACGATTGAAGCGGCGAGAGCCGGAGCGGCTGGCAAGGGCTTTGCCGTGGTGGCTCATGAAATCAAGGCGCTTGCGCAGCAGACCGCGATGGCGACCGAGGACATCAAGGCCAAGGTGTCGGGAGTGCAGATGTCGACGGGCAACGCGATAGCCGATATCGAGAAAATCGCGGGGGTGATCCGCGAGGTGGGAAGCCTGGTGGGAAGCATCGCCACGTCGATTGAGGAGCAGACCTCGGTCACCAAGGACGTGGCGGAAAACATCTCGCAGGCCGCCGCAGGGATTCGGGATGCGAACGAGCGCATCGCCCAGACCGCGGTCGCGGCGAGATCGATCGCCTCCGACATTGCGGCGGTCAGTTCCCAGGGTCAGGCCGCGAGCAGTGACAGCCTTCATCTTCAGGAAGATGGGGACATGCTCTCAGGGGTGACCGGAAACCTTCAGCAGATCGTGGAACGATTTTCCCTGGGTCGGGAAACCGACTTCGGGGGGATCAAGAAGGCGCACCTGCGCTGGCGCAATCGGTTGATCGACATGTTTGAGGGCAAGCAGACTCTGACCCCTGCCGACGTGAGGGACCATCAGGGTTGTTCGCTGGGCAAGTGGTACTACCAGGAAGGCGCGGCCCACTTCGGGCACCTTGAATCGTTCCAGGTGCTCGGAAGGGAGCATGAGAACTTTCATGCATTCGTCGCCGGGGTGGTGACCTCGTGGAATGCAGGGCAATCGGAGCAGGCCAAGCGATTGTTCGAGGAAGTGGTGCCTCGCACGGCCCACCTCTTCACCTTGCTGGATGCGCTTGCACTGGAGGCGGTCGGAGTGCCTCCGGTGCTTGAGGACCAGGCACCGGCCCCAAGGCCGCGGACGCGATCGGTGGGTAACCCTGTTTCCGAACGGAGCACGCCTGAGCGCCTCCTGGTGGGCGGGACGTCCAGGCACTAATGGGAAGGAGATGAAGACTATGGAAGACGAACGAACGACAGCGGATGACGGCCTGCTGGTGGCCAGTTTTCTTCTCGGCGACGCAGTGTTCGGCCTGGATGCGCGCCAGGTCCAGGAGGTGACCAAGACGGGTGAGATCACCAAGGTCCACCATGCGCCCGAGGACGTGGTGGGCATCCGAAACCTTCGCGGACGCATCGTGACGGTCATCGACTTGCGCACCCGGCTGAAACTCGGACGGGTTGCTCCTACGAGCAACAACCGGATTCTGATCGTGGATTGCCAGGGCGAGCCGATCGGGTTGCTGGTGGATCTGGTGGCCGACACCCTGTCGACGCGGGTCGAGGATTTGGCTCCCGCGCCCACGAATCTGCACGGTGTGCAAAGCCGCAATCTCCGGGGCGTTTGCCAGGGAGGTGGGCGGTTGGTGGGGTTGCTTGATCACGTGGCCCTCCTGCAGTCGGAGGTCGGCGAGCAACCGTTGGAACCCAACCAACCGGTGGCCAGATCCTGACCTCATGAGGCTGAGAACCCTTGTCGCGGACGATTCGGTCGTCTTCCGGAAGGTGCTTTCCGACGCGCTGGCCTCCATGCCGGACGTCGAGGTGGTGGGCACGGCATCGAATGGACGCCAGGCGCTGCAGCGCGTCCGTGAACTCCGACCCGACCTCCTGACGTTGGACATGGAGATGCCGGAGATGGACGGGCTGGCGGTGCTGGATGCCCTGAAGCAGAGCGGGGACGCTGCGTCGGTCATCGTGGTCAGTGCGCTGACCCGAAAGGGTGGCACCCTGACGCTGCGTGCCCTGGAGAAGGGGGCGTTCGACTTCATCACCAAGCCGGACACGGCGACGGGGGAGTTGGGGCGCGAGGCGATTCATCGCGAGTTGTGTCCGCGGGTGAAGGCGCTGATGAGCCGGCACGAGATCCGGAACATTTTGAGGGGCCGGTCGGGCCATGCGGTTCCTTCGGCGCCTGTTTCCCCGACCGCGAGGGCGCCGGGAGCTTTGGGGTCGGCTCCGGGCAGGACGGGGACCCGCACCTTGGACAGCATTTCCGGGAGGATGAACCACCTGACCTCGACGGTCCGGCCGGAAATGGTGCTGATTGGTGTCTCCACGGGAGGTCCCAATGCGCTGGCGCGGTTGCTGCCGGCGATTCCCGGCAACATTGGTGTTCCCTTTCTGGTGGTGCAGCACATGCCCCCGATGTTCACGCAGTCGCTGGCGGACAGTCTGGCGGCCAAGTGTGCGATGCAGGTGTGCGAGGCCTCATCCGGCGACGTGGTCAAGGCCAACACGGTGTACATCGCACCCGGAGGGCGTCAGATGCGCGTCCACCCGGCGAGCGACGGGGGCAAGGTGTTGCAGATCACGGATGACCCGCCCGAGAACAACTGTCGTCCGGCGGCGGACTACCTGTTCCGATCGGCGGCGAACCACTATCCGGGACGATCGATGGCGGTGATCCTGACCGGGATGGGGAACGACGGGTCCACGGGATTGCGTTTGCTGAGGCGGTGCGGGTGTCCGGTGATTGCGCAGGACGAGGCCACCTGCGTGGTTTACGGCATGCCGAAGGCGGCGGTGGAGGCCAAGGTGGTGGACTGGGTGCTGCCTCTGGATTCGATCGCTGGTCGCATTGTCAGCACGGTGAGGGGAGGTCCGGGATGAGCACGATCGCCGTTTCAAGGGAGGAAATGTCCGTCTGGTCGCGGTACATCCACGAAATCTGCGGGGTGGTGCTGGACGACTCGAAGTCCTACCTGTTGCAGACGCGGCTGGGGGTGATTGTGCGGGAGGCGGGGGCGGCCAGCCTTTCGGAGCTCTACTTCAAGGCGAAGGCGGATCTGACCCATGCGCTGCGCCGGAAGATCATCGATGCGATCACCACGAACGAGACGTCCTTCTTCCGGGATCAGGCGCCGTTTGAACTGTTGCGTCACAAACTGGTGCCTGAGCTGATTGATCGGCGGCGCCGTCCGGGGTCGCGCTCGGTCACGTTGCGCATCTGGAGTGCCGCATGCTCGACAGGTCAGGAGGCGTACAGCACCGGGGTGGTGTTGAAGGAGTTGCTGGGGGACCTGACGGCCCACGATATCCGGATCGTCGGTACGGACATCTCCGACCAGGCGGTGGCCAAGGCCAGTTACGGGTACTTTTCGAGGCTCGAACTCGACCGGGGCATGGCGGCGGACAAGATCGAACGGTACTTCGTGAAAGCGGGGGACAAGTGGAAGATCAAGGACGAGATCCGCGCGCTGGCTTCGTTCCGTACGATGAACCTGTTGCAGCCGTTCACCTTTCCGATCCCGTTCGACATCGTGTTCTGCCGGAACGTGGCGATTTATTTCAACGAAGCGGACAAGAAGAAGCTGTTCCAGGGCATCGCCAGAAATTTGGCGAAGGACGGAGCCCTGATCATCGGGTCGACGGAATCCATTTCCGGCCTGTGCCCGGAATATGATCCGAAGCGGTACCTGCGTTCGGTCTACTACCAATTGAAGGGACCGCCCGCGGGCGCGAAGTGATGGAGACCGGAGGGGGACGAGCCCGAGCTTCGGTCGTGATGGGAGATCGGACTATCGCATGTTGACGTTCTGGGTTTGCTGCCTCCTCGTGTTGACCGTTGCGGGCGTCGTGGTGACGGTCCGCTGGGGGCGCGGACGGACGGGCGTGGCGCCTCGCGACCCGGGAATGGTGTGGCGGTTTCCCAGCGTGCTGTTGGCCACCGCGGTCATTGGCTGGCTGGGTGGCGAGGCGGCTAGGAACCGCGCTGACGAGGACCTGCGGGCCGGCGTCCTGAGCCAGGTGATTTCGCTGTCCAAGGCGGTGGATCCCGAGCTGGTGCGATCCCTGTCATTCACGCTTCAGGATCGGACGAACGCATCCTTTCAGACACTGAGGGCGCAATTCTCCGCGTATGCCCAGGCCGTGGGGCACCGAAGCTTGTACACCATGGCGATCCGGGACGACCGCATCGTGTTTGGACCGGAGAATCTGGCGGAGACCGATCCGCTGGCTTCGCCCCCAGGGACGGCATTTGTCCAGCCCCGCAGTCAGGATTGGGAATGCCTGAAGTTGGGGCGTTCGGCGGTGTTTGGCCCGGTGACCGACGAGTACGGGACCTTTGTGAGTGGGGTGGCGCCGGTGATGGATCGGCGGACGGGTGAGGTTCTCATGGCGGTGGCTCTGGACATCCCCGCCGAGGACTGGCGTAGCACCATCGCCGGGATGCAGTCGCGCCCGATCCGTTATGCGATCGGGATTCTTCTGATGACTCTGGTGTGTGCGGGAGTGTTGAACTGGCGGGACCGGTCGGCAGCCGAGGTGCGTCGGAGGTGGCGGCACGCGGAGGCGGCGTTGACGATGGGCGGTGGGGTGATTCTGACCCTGGTTCTTGCGGTTTGGATGCATGACGCCGAGACGCGGGACCATCGGGAGATGTTCTGGCGTTTGGCCGATGCCCAGTCGGAGGGCGTTCGCACGGCGCTGCAGCGGTTCGAGCAGCGGGTCACGGCGCTGGGGCGGTTTCTGGAGAGTCACCCGCGTTGTCGGAGGGAGGATTTTGCTTCGTTTACGGCGCCCCTGGTCCGTGACGCCGCGGTGCAGTCGATGGCCTGGGTGCCACGAGTGCTGGCGGCGGATCGCGGCCGATTTGTCAACGCAGTCCGACGGGAGGGGCTTGCGGAGTTCGAGATTCTGGAGCCCACCGGCGAGGGTGGGTTGCGGATCGCGGGTGCGCGGGACATGTGGCATCCGGTGGCGATGGTGGAGCCTGTGGTTGGGAATCAGCGGGCCCTGGGTTTTGACGTGTCTTCGGAGGCGCGGCGGAAGGCCACGCTGGATTTGGCGGAACGCACCGGTCTCTGCCAGTTGTCCGACCCGTACGAGGTGCTCCCGGGGGATCGATCGGTCATGGGGCTCATGGTGGCGTATCCGGTGATGGATCGTTCCGATGGGTCGGGATCGCGGTTGCGCGGGTTCGCGCTTTCCGCGTTTCGGATGGGCGAGACATTGCGGAGGGCCTGGGGGCAGGCGAGCGGGGAGGGCGCTGCGGTGCTGGCGGACTTTCTTCAACTGTCGAGCCGGGGCGAGCCGATGCCGTTGTTCCTGCATGCCGGTGCCGATGCTTCGAAGGACTCGGCGCGTGTCCTGCCGGATGCGGTGAAAGCCGATCGAGCCCTGGGTGGAAGCTACCCGGTTTTTGCCTTCGGCCGCGCGTTCGCGGTGGTGGTTCAGCCGGCGTCGGGTTTCGACATGAAACATCCCGAGCGTGCGATGTGGTGGGTGACGGTGTTTGGGATCGCGATCACCGCTGTCAGTGGCATGGGGGTGTGCATGTTGCGTTTTCGGGAACGGGTGCTGGAAACGCAGGTGGCGGATCGCACCCACCTGCTGACCGCCCGCACGGCGGAACTGGAACGTCAGACCCGGGAACTGGAGGAGAACCGGGCGGACGTGGTGCGGCATCTGGTGGAGGCCGAGTCGGCGAAGCGAACGGTTCAAAAGACGCACCAGATGTTCCAACAGATCGTGGAGGGTGTTCCCGTGGGACTGCTGATCGTGCGTGGCAACGGACGGATCCGGCAGGCGAACCCCACGGCGGTGCGCCTGATGGGGCTTTCTCCGACGATCGGTGCGGTGGGGGAACTGCAGGACGACTATTTCGAGCCGGTGGAGAGCGCTCCGGAGCAGGGTGCGGAGACGCCGGACGGTGTGAAGGACGTCGAGCAGGTGCTGGTGAATGTGAAGGGCGCGCGCATCCCGGTGCTGAAAACATCGACGCCCATCGTGATCGACGAAGAGACGATGTCCCTGGAGGCGTTTGTGGACATCACCGAGCAGAAGAAGGCGGAAGGCGAGCTGCGGAACCTCCTGGGTCGCTATGCGGAGGCGAATGCCGAACTCGAGACGGCGATTTGCCGGGCGAACATTCTGGCCGTGGAAGCGGAGACGGCGAACGTGGCGAAGAGCCGGTTTTTGGCGAGCATGAGCCATGAGATCCGGACGCCGATGAACGGGGTTCTCGGCATGACCGGGCTTCTGTTGGAGACCGGTCTGGACGAGGAACAGCGTCGATTTGCCGAGGTGGTTCAGTTCAGCGCGGAAAGCCTGCTGACCCTGATCAATGACATCCTGGACTACTCGAAGATCGAGGCCGGAAAGCTGGAGCTCGAAACCATCGAGTTCAATCCGGTGACCACGATGAACGACGTGGTGGAACTGCTGGGATTCAAGGCGCGCGACAAGGGTTTGAGTCTCGACTGTCAGGTGGCGCCCGGGGTGCCGACCTGTGTTTTGGGCGATCCGGGCCGGCTGCGTCAGATCGTGCTCAACCTGGCGGGCAACGCGGTGAAGTTCACCAGCCAGGGCCGGGTCGGGGTCCGGGTTGCCGTGGAATCGGGTGACCAGGAACGGGTGACCCTGCGCTTCGAGGTGGAGGACAGCGGTATCGGTATATCCCCTGACGGGGTGAGCCGTCTGTTTGCGCCGTTCAGCCAGGTCGACTGTTCAACCACGCGGAAGTTTGGAGGGACGGGACTGGGTCTCGCGATCTGCAAGCAACTGACCGAGCTGATGGGAGGGGGGATCGGGGTGGAGAGCGAGGAGGGCAAGGGTTCCCGATTCTGGTTCACGGTATGCTTTGGCATTCCGACGACAACCCGCGGCCCGGCTGGAGCGACGGTCCAGGAGGCGCCCCGGGCGGTGCGAAGTCCCGTGCCGGAAGTCCGTCCGCAGCTGGTGGTGGAAGCTCTGCCATCGGGAAGGCGTGACACGCGACCGTTGCTGGTGGTGGAGGACAACGCGGTGAATCAGGCGGTTGCGAAGGGCCTGCTCAAGCGGCTGGGATACACCGTGGAAGTGGCCTCCAGTGGTGCCGAGGCGCTGGAGATGCTGGGCCGCAACGCCTACGCCCTGATCCTGATGGACTGTCAGATGCCCGAGATGGACGGGTTCGAAGTGACCCGCCGCATCCGTTCCGGAACAGCCGGCGCCCTCGATCCCACGGTGCCGATCATCGCACTCACCGCCAATGCGATGCATGGCGACCGTGAAATCTGCCTTCAAGCGGGCATGGATGACCATGTGCCGAAGCCGGTGGACTCCAGGCTCCTGGGGGAGGCGATTACCCGATGGCTGGGAGCCGGCAGTGCCACGCCGATGGCGGAGGCGTCGTCGGTACGGTCGGCAGCGGCAGCGGCAGCGGCTGCGGCTACGGCACGGTCGACGACGCTGTCGGTTGAGTCGGGGAACCCTGGTGGGGAGGCTGGCGGGGAAGTGGTGGGGATGGTCTTCGACCGTGAGAACTTCCTGCGGCGGGTGATGGGGGACGAAGAACTGGCGACCATGGTGTTGAACGGATTTCGGGAGGATCTGCCGAGACTGTTGGGGGCGTTGGAGACCGCACTGGAGACGGGAGACCTTTCGAAAGCGACCTTGCAGGCGCACACGATCAAGGGGAGTGCCGCCAATGTGGGGGCGGAGGCGTTGCGGGGTGTGGCGGGGCGGATGGAGGAGGATGGGCGTCGGGGCGATCTGGGAGCGATGCGTGGGGCGCTGGCGGTTTTGCGGACTCAATGCGCCCGCTTTGAGGAGACCCTCGGACATGAAAGCACTGATTGCCGACGATGATGTGACGACGCGGCGGATGCTGAGGGTGGCGCTGCTGCGTTGGGGATACGAGGTGGTGGAAGCAGCGGACGGGGCCGAGGCTTGGGAGCACTTTCTGGGACCGAGCCCGGCGGCGCTTGCGATCGTGGATTGGACCATGCCGGGGCTGAGCGGCCCCGATCTGTGCCGGCGGTTGCGTGGACGCGGTCAGGTCCCGGGACCGTACGTGATTCTTCTGACGGCGAGGTCGCACTGGAAGGACGTGGTGCTGGGGTTGGAGGCGGGTGCTGACGATTTTGTCGCGAAACCATACCAGGTGGAGGAACTGGGGGCGCGGGTGGCGGTGGGGAGGCGGATCGTAGATCTCCAGCAGGAATTGCTGAAGGCGAACGGGGCGCTGGAATCCCGGGTGCGGGAGCGCACGGAGAAGATTCAGTCGCTCTTGGAGCGGAGCCAGGAACTGGTCGGCCAGCTCGGGCACGACTTGCGAACGCCGCTGACGCCGCTGGTGGCGTTGTTGCCGATTCTGCTGTTGGACGAGCGCGATCCCGAGCGGCGGGAATGGTTGGGACTTTGTCTGGCCCAGGTTCGCCATTTGAAGCGCCTGGCGACGCGGGTTTCGGATCTTGGCCGTTTGGAATCGGCCACGACCCCGTTGTCGCTGCTGCCGATCCGGTTGCTGCCGGTGGTTCAGGCGGCGACGGAATTTGTGGGAACGGACGATGCTGTCGGGAGGAGGAAACGGCGGGCCGCGATCGACCTGCCGGCGACGCTGGAAGTTTACGGGGACGTGGTCTGGCTGGAGCGGGTGTTTGTGGATCTTTTGGACAATGCCTTCCGGTTCAGTCCTGCGGGCACCCCGGTCACGGTGGGAGCCGAATGCGGGGAGCGGGAGGTGGTGGTGGAAGTGGCGGACCAGGGGCAGGGGTTGGCTCCGGAGCAAATGAGCCGATTGTTTGATCCCTTCTACATGGGGGATTCGGCGAGGACCGACCGGAACATGAGCGGACTCGGCCTGGCGATCTGCCGTCGCATTGTGGAACGGCACGGGGGACGGATCTGGGCGGAAAGTGGCGGTGTGGGAATGGGGACGCGGGTTCGGTTCACCCTTTTCCGGGCGGGACAACCGCTCGCGGCTCAATAGGAACGCGCATGACGATGAACAGAGGAAATCCAAATCACCCGGTGCTTGTCGTGGATGATGATCCGGATGTCCGGCGGGCGCTGGGGTTGGTACTGCGGCGCGCCGGTTGTTCGGTGACGCTGGCGGCCGACGGGCAGGAATGTTTGAAGGTGGTGTCGGCGGGATTTCGTGGGGTGATCCTGATGGACATCATGATGCCGGGCCTGGACGGATGGGCGACCGTGCAGGCGATGGTGGAGGGCGGATGGTCCCGGGGAAGTCTGATCTGCATGCTGACAGCGTGTGTGGATCCGAGGCCGGGCACCGAGGGCCTGGAACAGCATGTGTTCGACTACATCGTGAAGCCATTCGACGTGGAGGTGCTGGTGGATGTCGTTCGACTCGCCCTGAGTCAACTGGAGCCATGAGCGCCGCTTCCCTAGTCGCGACACGCGGGGCCGGCAATGGTTCCCTCGTGATCATCGGAGCCTCGACAGGAGGTGTCCGGGCTTTGGGAACCCTGTTTGACCATCTTCCTTATCTGAATGCTTCGGTGGTCCTGGTTCAGCACATGCCTGCGTTCATTCAGGCGTCCTTCATTCGGAGCCTTCGCGCGCGCACGCCCATGGATGTGGCTCTGGCCAAGGACGGCGAACGAATTCATGCGGGAATGGTGCGGGTGGTGCCTGCGGATATTCACTGTGTCCTGGAGCAGAACCGCCGGGTGCGGTTGGTGGATGGTCCCAAGGTGCAGTGGGTGAAACCGGCGGTGGACGTGACGATGAAGTCGGCGGTGGCGTGTCAGCCGCCCGACACGTTGGTGGGGGTTCTGCTGACGGGGATGGGCAAGGATGGGGCGGAGGGGATGGTGCATCTGAAGCGGATGGGAGCGAAGACGGTTGCCCAGGATGAGGCGTCCTGCGCGGTGTTTGGCATGCCCAAGGAGGCGTGGGCAGCCGGTGGGGTGGATCTGATGCTGCCTCCGGATCGGATCGCCCAGCGGTTGGTGTGGTGGGTCGGTGCGCTTTGAAGCAGGGGTTGGGCTAGGTGATGGTCAGGTGGATGGAGCTTTCGATGATGCCGGAGGCGATGGCGTGCCGGGTGAGCCCCGCGGTGTCGTGGATGTTCAACTTCTCCATGAGGCGTTGCCGGTGTTTTTCCACGGTTTTCACGCTGATCACGAGTTCCGCGGCGACCTGTTTGTTGGCATGACCTTCCGCGATCAACTGGAGGACCTCCAGTTCACGCGAACTGAGGGGGATCCGGGCGGACACCGGCGCGGATCGGCGGCGGTTCTGGATCGTGGGGCAGAGGAAGGTTTTGCCCTGGTTGACGTCGCGTACGGCGTCGGAAAGGACATGAGCGGACGTTTGTTTCAGCAAGTAACCCATGGCGCCCATGGCCAGGACTTGCTCGATGTACACCTCTTCGCTGTGGGCGGAGAGGATGAGCACCTTGCTGTCCGGGAGGATTTTTCGAATCTGCCGCGTGGCCTCCAGTCCGTTGAGCAGTGGCATGGCGATGTCCATGACCACGACGTTCGGGGTGAGCTTCTGCGCCAGAACAACGGCTTGTCGGCCGGTGGAAGCTTCCCCCACCACCCGGATGTCCCCTTCGGCTTCGAGCAAGGCTCGCAGTCCCTCCCGGACGACGGTGTGATCTTCGGCGAGCAAAACGGTGATGGGCTTCATGATGTGGGGTGTGCGTGGGGCCGGGTGATTCGATGAAAGGGAAGCTTGGCGAGCACGGTGGTTCCTTCGCCGGGATGCGAGGTGATGGCGAGGCTGCCGCCGACCATTTCCAGACGTTCCCGCATGCCGAGAATCCCCAGGCGTTTGCCATGACGGTCGGTCAGGACCTGATGGACGTTGAACGCTTGGCCGTCGTCGGTGATCCGCATGCGGATGTCCTCACCCTCCTGTTGGATATCAATGGACACCTGGCTGGCCTTGGCGTGTTCGAAGACGTTGGTGAGTGCGGATTGGGCGACTCGATACAGAACGATGCGCCGGTCGCTTTTCAGCTGATCCAGGCCGGCGAAGGTGGAGAAGCGGACCCGGATGCCGGAGCGTTCGGTGAACTCCTTTAAGAAGGACCGCAGGCTGGCGATGAGGCCGAGGTCGTCGAGCACCGAGGGGCGCAATTCGCGGGCGAACTCGCGAACGATGTTCACCGACGCCTCCACCAAGCGCTGGGTCTGGGTGATGCGTTGGCGGAGTTTGGGCGGGAGAGTGGAAGCCTCGCGGGAGAGGGATTCGAGTTGGACATGAATTCCCACCAGGGTCTGGGTGATCTGATCGTGGAGTTCGCGACTGATGCGTTTGCGCTCCTCCTCCTGGGCTTGGAGCACGCCGCGCGACAGGTGCCGCAGCATGTCCTGCATGCGCCGCGAGTCCCGGAGCAACTTGGTTGTGTTGCGCTCGCTCGCCTTGAGGGATGCCTCCACCGCCCGTCGGCGGACGATCTCCTCCTTGAGTTCGCGGTTCGTCCGGGTGACGAACTCGAGTCGGCGACGGGCATCCTCCGCTGCCTTGAAGGCGGTGATGTCGGAGACTGCCACGCGATAGACCTTGTGCGATTCCTCGAGCTCGACGGCCATGGCGCCATGGCAATTCGCCCAGAACGGGCGCCCGCCCGCCTTCAGCAGAATGACTTCGCAGGTGGGCTTCTCGGCGCCGGAGATCAGGCGATCCAGAAAAATGGGAAAGACCGGCGGGCTCAGCGGTGCGATGAAACGGGCCAATCGGGTGCCGATGAGCCGGGAGCGCTCGACATTCAGCAACACGGAACCGGTCAGGTTCACTTCCCGGATGCGCCCCTGTTCATCCAGGGAGAAGTAGCCGACCGGGGCGAAGTCGTAGAGTTCGGTGAATTTCTGGAGCAACCGTTCCATACGGTCGCGGACCTCGCGCAGTTCGGTGTTCTGCAGTTCCAGTTCGATCTGGTGGACCTGCAGTTCATGAATCAATCGGTCGGGCGTCGGGAGTTTTGGATCCAGGTGGGTTCGCTTGCCGGCGGGTCGGCTGCCGATCCTGGATTCCGCACACTCGCGAAGTCCGGGGTTCGGGTTGGGTTTCTTGGACTTGGCTCTCATGAGGACGGTGCCTCCGACGGGGAGGGGTCGTCGGACCCAGTTGGGTGAGCGAGGGATTCCTGTGGAAAACGCTGCTGAGGAAAGGGGCCTTCGAGGGTGCGAGGGCGGACGGCGGGGAGGTTGATGTGGAAGGTGGTGCCAACGCCTTCCGCGGATTCGACCTCAATGGCACCACCATTCTTGCGGACCACCGTATGGCAGATGCTCAGTCCCAGGCCGAGTCCCGGACGGCCTTCCTTGGGTTTGGTTGAGAAGTAGGGATCGAAAATCCTGGGCTCCATTTCCTTGCGCATGCCGACGCCGGCATCGGCGATGCTGACGCGGACGTAGTCGCCCGGTGCCAGCGTTGGAAGGTCCCCGGGGCGCCGCACGACATTCTCGGCCCGGATGGAGACCATCCCCCCATGAGGCATCGATTCGCGGGCATTGATGATCAGGATCCGGATGGCTTGTTTGAGCTGCGTTTCGTCGACGTCCACCAGCCAAAGATCCTGCGGGAGGGCGTGGGTGCACTGCACCGGGAATCCGCTGAGCGCCATGAAGGAGCAGGCATGGAGGAGCGGCTCCAGGGGGAAACGGGTTTTCGCCGGTTTGGGTTCCGGTGCGAGTGCGATGAGTTCGTGGGTCAATCCCTGGGCGACCAGCGCGGCTTGATTGGCGGCGTCGATGCGCTGAGCCAGGTAGTCCTGACCTGGGGGAGTCAATGTCTGGGCCTGTTCGAGGTTCAGCAGGATCGTGGCCAGAAGCTCGCCATAGTCGCGAGCCAGCCCGCCCGCCAGATGACCGGCGGATTCCAGTTTGCCCAGGAGGAATCGATAACTCTCGGCCTGCCGGCTCTCGGTGATGTCGGTCATCGCCGTGCGACACTCGCGACCTGAAGCGGTTGCTGTCGCTTCGATCCGCACCGGGATCGGGGAGCCTTCGGACCTCAGCAGCGTCACCTCGCAGTATTCCCGGGCCCGGTTGAGGAAGGTTCGTTCCAGGAAACCAGCCAAGACCGCCTGATCGTCCCCCGGCAATGAATGGCCCAGCGTTCGACCCAGCAGCCGGGTTCGTTCGACTCCGAACAACGCGGTGGCGGTGAGATTCACCTCCCGGATTCTGCCCTCACGGTCGAGGGTCAGGCAGCCCACCGGAGCGAAGTCGTAGAGGTCGCTGTACTTCTCCAGGCCCGCTTCCACCGCGTCCCGGGCGAGCTGGAGTTCCTCGTTTTGCATTTCCAGCTCGATCTGGTGGACCTGGAGCTCGTGCACCAGCCTCGCGGTATCGGCGGCATCCCCGGCCGGCCGGTGTCGACGCTGGCTCAGCCGTTTTTCGGCGGCGCGCCTGAGATCCGCGGCGGAAATGGGTTGGGCTGGTCTACGTTCCATGGGGTGGTGTGGCCGGGGTCGTTCGTGAGCGGCGCCGGGACGCCGCCTGCGTTGTCATTGGCCGATACGAGGTTTCTTCAGCCGCCGGCTGCGTTTGCCCGCCGGGGATTTCGGCCCGGCTTTGGCCGTGGGCGAAGCGGGTGATCGGGAATCCAGGAGATGGCCGGCGAAGCGTTCTTCGAGTTCCGCCTGCTGCGCCCTGAGCTGGAGCTCGAGGTGTTTCGCGTTGGTGATGTCGGAGAAGGTGATGACCACGCCGTCGATCCGATCGTCCATGGTGCGGTAGGGCATGATGCGCACGGTGAACCAGCGGTCGTCGCTGGCGGCGGCGGTTTTCTCGGTCGAATCCGAGGACCGGAGGACGTTGCGGACATCGCTGGCCAGGGTGGAGTAGTCGAGGTCGAGAACGAGGTCGGTGATGGGGCGGCCGACGTCGCCGGGGATGAGTTTGATGAAGTGGGTGGTGCGGGGGGTGAACCGGCGCACGCGGAGATCGCGATCGAGGAACAGGGTGGCGATGTCGGTGCTGTCGAGCAGGTTCTTCATGTCGTCGCTGGCCCGGGAGAGGTCATCCACCTTCGCCTGCAACTCGGCGTTCAGGGTCTGGAGCTCCTCGTTCAGCGACTGCATTTCCTCCTTGGAGGTGGTGAGTTCCTCGTTGGTGGACTGCAATTCCTCGTTGGTGGATTGCAGTTCCTCATTGGCGGAGCGGAGTTCCTCCTGCGAAGTCTGCATCTCCTCGTGGAGAGTGCTGGATTCGGCGCGGACCTTCTGGAGTTCCTTCTCCAGCTGCGCGAGGTGCGAGGGTGGAACGCCTGCGCGGCCGCGTTTGCGGGGTGTTTCGGGTTCGGGGGGGGGAGTGGTGACGTCGGAAAATGCGATCATCACGAGGCCCTGAAGCAATCCGGGGTCCTCGATCGCCTCCAGGGTGACGTCCACGCGCTGGTCCTTTTCGCCGGGCTCGATGCGCAGGTCGCGGAGGATGACCGGTTCCCGTCGTTGGAGCGCCTTGCGGAAACCCTCGGCCAGGGGGGAGCGCAGGCCGTCGCGGGCCATGGCGAAGAGGTTCCAGTTCGCCTTGCCCGATGCGGGCTCCAGGTATTTGCCGGTGCGCCCGTTGACGTAGAAGATGTCGCCCTTGTCATTGACCAGGACCGCGGGCAGGGAGTGGCGCTGAAGGATGCGTTGATCGGCGAGGGATTGGAGGTTCAGCAGGGGCTTGGGAGCCGGATGGGTGCCCGAAGCCTGAGAGTCGGGGGCACTGAACGACGTGGGGAATTCGATCGGCTCCGGTCGCAGGACAGGTTCCATACGCCGATAGATCCGAGATTTCCCGGGGAGCGGCGCAAACAGGTGGGTTGCGGTGGCGATGGTTTCCGCGCTGCCCAGGAAGAGGATGCCGCCGGGCACGAGGCTGTAATGAAACAGCGGGATCAGTTTCCGCTGAACCTCCTGGGCGAGGTAGATCAGGAGATTCCGGCAGCAGAGCAGGTCCAGCCGGGTGAAGGGCGGGTCCATGATCAGATTCTGCGGAGCGAAGATGACCATTTCCCGGATCTCCTTTCGAACCCGGTAGCCCCGTTCCTCATGGGTGAAGAAGCGCTTCAGGCGTTCGGGGGAGACATCCGCGGCGACGTTGTCGAGGTACAAACCCTGCCTGGCCTTGTCGATGGCGTCGCGGTCGAGATCCGTGGCGAAGATCTGGAGGCTGAAATTCCCGCTAAGGCCTGACTGTTCCGCGGCTTCCTTGAAGACGATGGCCAGCGAGTAGGCTTCCTCCCCGGTGGAACATCCGGTGACCCATGCCCGCAAGGCCTGTCCGGGAGATCGGGAACCGAGGAGCGCGGGAATGGACTGGGTTCGCAGCTGTTCCCAGGCGTCGGTGTCCCGGAAAAAGTGGGTCACGCCGATGAGCAGTTCCTTGAAGAGAAGGTCAAGTTCCTGAGGGTTTTCCTGCAGGTACCGGACATACGTGGACATCTTGGGCATCTGATGGATGCCCATGCGGCGTTCGATGCGGCGGTGGAGGGTGTTTCGCTTGTAGAGCGAGAAGTCCTGACCCGTCCGGGACCGCAGCAGAATGACCGCCTTTTCGAGAGCGCTCTGGTTCTTGTCCTCGGGAGACTCCTCCTTCCGGGCCACCAGCGGAGCGTGCTCGAGGTACGCGATGATCTTTCCGGGGAGCTCGTCCACCGGGGCGACCACGTCCGCCAGTCCGGCGTCGATGGCGCTGCGGGGCATTCCGTCGAATTTGGCGGAGGCGGGTTCCTGGACCAACACGAGGCCGGCGGCCTCCTTGATGGCGCGCAGGCCGAGCGTGCCGTCGGAGCCCATGCCCGAGAGGATCACCCCGATGCTGCGTTCATGACGGTCCAAGGCCAGGGAGCGGAGGAAGAAATCGATGGGCAGACGCCGGCCGCGCGGTTCGGACGGAACGAACAGGTGGAGCACGCCGTGCAGGAGGGACATGTCCTTGTTCGGCGGGATCACATAGACGCAGTTGGGCTGGACCCGGGTGCGATCCCGGACTTGAACGACCTTCATGCCGGTATCCCGCTGAAGCAGTTCGGGCATGATGCCTTTGTGGGTTGGGTCCAGGTGTTGGATCAGCACGAAGGCCATGCCGCTGTCGGGAGGCACGTGGAGCAGGAATCGCTCAAGGGCTTCCAGGCCTCCGGCGGACGCACCGATGCCAACGATGGGGAAGATGGCACTATCGCCGGTGGGGCGATTCCGATCGGCTGCGGCAGCGGACGGGTGAGTCGCGGCTTGCTGCTTCATCGTTGCGACGTGCGTGGATGTTGGTGTCTGCGCACGAGGGAAAGCGTGGGTTTGCCGCGATGTGGGGGAGACCCGCTGGACTGGGGCGGTGGTGTGGAAAGTGGAAGGGGCATGGGAAACGGTTGGGAACCCGGCAGCGTGCTGCGGTTGCGGGACGTCTCGCCGCTCTCCGCGTGGTCGATGAAGGGTTCCTCTTGTGTCCATCCTCCGCTCAAGCGAGAGCGCTGTCGATCGGGTAAACCGCTGGGCCGGTGATGCCGGGGAAGCGGATCAAGCCAGGGGGCTGGTTCCGAATGGTGACGAACCGGAGCCTTCTGCGGCCGATCGTTTCACGATGTCCATCCGGTTGGGGTGGCGGCAGAAGTAGCGTGTGCCGAAGTGGAGTGCGTGGCCGCATTCACAAGGGGCGTCGACCAGGCAATCGGCATAATCGGGGTAGGCGGCGAAGCCGGAGTTCTTGGCACGGCAAATGCCCTCGTCGGGTAGAACCCGCGGCGGTGGTAGGGCGCGTCCGGAAGGCAGCGAGTCTGCGATGAGTGTCTCCATCGTCAACGGGGGGCGCGCTGGGAGGTGGAAGCGTGTTTGGACTGACGGCAGGCCGGCATCCTCTCTCGGGGCCGGTTGTACGACTTGGGAGTGGGCCATGAGCGCCATGCTAGGGGATCGGGAGGGACTCGCGCGATGGGGTGTTGACCCCATGGTTCGGCCCGCGGACCTGAGAGAGGATGCGGTGCGCTGCGAAGGGCCAACCCATCCTGGTGGGCGGGGAGGAGGTAGGGTTTCACCCCATCGTCAGCGATCGGAAAACGGCGGAGGATATCTCAAGGCCAATCTTGCATGACCGAGGCGTCATGGGGTTCACGGGCTCCGCCGGCGGAAATAGGAATAGGATTTCGGGCGGGGGTTGGTGGAGGAGGTTGGTCGACGATCCAGAGGCTGGTGGAACTGGAGTCGCCACGGCGGCGGTGGGCGGCGGCTGTGTTGCAGCCGCCGCCGGGGCGGTCGGGTGAACACAAATCGGAGGAAATTCCATGTTATACACAATTGTGGTGGTGATGATCATCCTTTGGCTACTCGGGCTGGTGACGAGTTACACCATGGGGGGATTGATTCACATTCTGCTGGTGATTGCGCTGGTCATGCTGCTGGTGAATTTCATCACGGGACGGCGGCGGGTGTGAGCCGGGCCAAGCAGCCGCCAGCATGGCGGAGGAATACCTCAACCAGGAAAGGCACTCCATGATCAAGGCTATCGCCATGGCACTGATTGTCGGAGGCGTTGTGCTCATCGTCGTGGGAGTCAACGCCATGAATTCCTTCAGCTCGGACGTCTCCCGATTCTTCACCGGCTCGCCCACGGACAAGGCCTTGTGGATGTTGATCGGCGGTGTGGTGTCGGCGGTTGTGGGAACGACACTTGCGGTGCGGGGCTGGAAGGAGACCTGAACCTTGGGAACGTCTCGTGAAGATGAGGTCCGGGCGGACCGTGGTCTGGTGCGCGCGCCCAAGCCACGGACGGGAATCAGCACGTCCGGCGCCCTGGTGGGAATCTGGGTGGTGGTGCTGACCACCTTCATCATTGCCACGCTTCAAGTGGCGCAGGACATCCTGTTCCCGATCGCCCTGGCGGCGCTACTGACCTTTCTGCTGGCACCTCTGGTGACCTGGTTGGAGCGATGGATCGGGCGCATTGGGGCGGTCCTCATGGTGGTGGTGTTGATCTTCGCGGCGACCGGTGGGGCGGGTTGGATTCTCACCCGTCAGCTGGTCGATCTCGCGGCCAAGCTGCCCGAGTATCAGGACAACATTCAGAGCAAACTGCGCACCTTTCAGTCCGTGGTCGGCCCGAGGTTGGGACGGTTCTCCCGAGTTCTGGAGGAATTTCGGAGCGACCTCTCCGGTTCGCGCATCCTCGGGGCCGGGGTGGCTGCAGAACCGGGGGCCCCTGGAGCCCCGGCCCCGACGGAATCGGATCCGGGGTCACCGGTGGCGGTGGAGGTCGTCTCGTCGACGAAGGCGGATCCGCTGCATCTGGCGCAGACGATTCTGGCGCCGCTGTTGGGACCCTTGGGTACCTCTGCCTTGGTGCTCCTGCTGGTGATCTTCATGCTTTTGAAGCGGGAGGACCTTCGGGGCCGCCTGATCCGGTTGATTGGGCAGGGGCGCATCAGTTCCACCACCCGGGCGATGGATGACGCGGGAACGCGGGTCAATCGGTACCTGTCGATGCAGTTGCTGCTGAACGTGGTGTATGGAGCGATGATCGGGTTGGGACTCTATTGGATCGGGGTGCCCAACGCGCCGCTGTGGGGTGCCTGCGGGACGGTGTTGCGTTTCATTCCGTACATTGGGCCGTGGATCGCAGCGTCGTTTCCAATCGCACTATCATTGGCCGTTGCGCCCGGCTGGATGATGCCGGTGTTCACGGTGGGTCTTTTTGTCGGGGTGGAGCTCCTGAGCAACAACGTGCTGGAACCCTGGCTGTACGGATCCCGCACGGGGGTGGCTCCGGTGGCGCTGATATTTGCTGCGGTCTTCTGGACCTGGCTTTGGGGTCCGGCGGGTCTGGTGCTGGCGACGCCCATGACGGTGTGTCTGGTGGTGATGGGGAGGCACATTCCCCGACTGGCCTTTCTGGGAGTGGTGTTGAGCGACAAGGATGCGTTGACGCCGGCCGAGGACTGCTACTATCGGCTGCTCACGGTGGGCGAGCAGGACGAGATGGAACTTGTTGAAGGCTATCTGAAGGACCACACGTGCGCCGCGCTTTTTGATGTGGTGCTCATCCCGGTGATCTCCGCGCTGGAGGTCGACCATCGGCTGGAACTCCTGGATGAAGGACAGCGAGGCATGGTGCTTCAGGGATTGCGGGATGTGGTGGAGGACCTTGAGGTGGGAACCACCGGGAACCCGGGAAAGGATGGGAAGGCCTCGAAGGTTGCGTCGGTTCCCGGACCGGGACATCGGGTCTATTGTCTGCCGGCGCGGGCGGATCGGGATGAACTCGCGAGCGAGATGTTCAGTCATCTGCTCCGTCGGGAGGGCTTTGTGGTGGAAGGGGCGCCTGCGGGTTTGGGTGCGGTTGAGTTGGTCCGTCGGGTGGAGGCCGCCGCGGTGGATCTGGTCTGCATTTCGGTGATGTTTCCCGCGACGGTTTTGCACGCCCGCCAACTGTGCCTGAAGCTGCAGGCGCTGGTTCCACGACCGGTAGTGATGGTTGGCCTGTGGGGCACCACGGAGAATGGGACCGATGCGGCCCGTCGGGTGCGTGAATCAGGGGCGGATGAGGTGGTGTCGACCTTCGCCGAGGGCCTCGCTTTTGTGAGTCAACTGGGGGACGCGAAGGCGGGGACGTCGGTACCCCAGGTCGCGGGGTAGGGTTTCACCCCATGGCGGGCTGCGGGGTGGTGATGCAGCATGGCTCTGGGGGAACCGGAACCGCAACAACCGATCCACTGCCGCCATGCTACCCAACCATCCACTCTTCGTTGAGGCCATCCTCGAGAACAAAAAGGTGAAGGTTCAATATTACTCTGCCCCGGACAGCGGCGTGGTTGATCGCACGGGTGCGCCGCTGGACTACGGTCCGGGAGCGGCCGGGAAAGCCGGCGACGGGATGAATCGCTACTGGCTCCTGGAGTATTCGAATACGAGCGAGGCACGGGTGGTTGGCCTGGTGCCCGACCAGATTGTGGACTTGAAGGTACTTGGGGAGACCTTTGATCCGGCGGCACTCGGCGTCGCGGCATGGCCTTGGGCGGTGGCGCGCGGCCCCGGACTCACACCATGATTACCGTCCAATTTCGGAACAAAGAAGCTACGACCATGAGAACAGCCACACAGACCATGCAGTATGAGTTGGAATCACTCGCCCGGGATGCGCGCGCCTTGATCGCCGCCACCGCGGACGTTGCCGAGGAGAAAGTGACCGAGGCGCGGAAGCGATTGGAGGCAGCGCTGGACAGCGGCAGGGACGCTTACGACCGGGTGATGGACAAGGCGGGAGATGGCGCGGATGTCGCCGATCGGACGGTTCGGGATCATCCCTATCAGGCGATCGCCATTGGTGTCGGAGCGGGTGCCCTGCTGGGGTACCTGTTGACGAGTCGGTGTGGCTGCCGTCGTGCATGAGGGAGCCATGGAAGCGTTCGAGGCCAATCTGGATCGGCTGGGCGTATCGTCGAAGCGTTGTGCCCGGCGGTTGCTGAGCATCGGGGAGAACCGCTGGGAACTGCTGAGCGTCGAGATTCGGGAGGGGCTGATTCAGGGAGGCCAGGCGGTTCTGCTGGCTTTGGCAACCGCCGTGCTTGGCCTGCTGGGGGCGATGGCACTCACGGCCGCCGTCGTGGTCCGGTTCTGGGCGGTTTCGCCTGTGGGTGTCTTGCTGGTGATGGGCGGTCTTTATGGATTGGGCGCGTTCATCGCCCAACAGCGGCTGCGGCGGTTGCTTCGGAACTGCCAGGCCCTGTCGGCGTCGCTGGATCAACTTCGAAAGGACCTGGCGTGCCTGGAAAAGGTGCTGGGATGAGTCCGACCGAAACCCGGAAGCGGCTCTTGGTCGCGGAGAGCGAGGTGCACCGAGCGCAGGCGTTCGGGGAATGGGTGGAATGGGCCGAAACGGCGGGCGGGCTCGCCCGAAAGGTAACCGCAACGGGGGCGTTGGCCACCGCGGTCGTGGTCGCCGGGGCGGGTTGGCTGGCGGTTCGGCGCCGGAAGAGCGGGGCTGCCGTCGGGGAAGGTGGTGGGACGTGGATCCCGGTCGTTTCCCAGGCCATTGGGATGATGACGACGCTTTGGATGACGTGGCGGTCGCGTGGGAATGGGGCAAGTGGGCCGAGGCAGACGTCCGGCCCAGGAAAGGATTGATCATGAAACGGTTCATCAAAGAGATCTATGGGAGCCGCTTGGGTGCTACGGACGGCGAAATTGGACATGTTTTGGATTTCTACTTCGACGACCAGGATTGGGTGATCCGGTATGTGGTGGCGGACACGGGCCATTGGCTGCCGGGTCGGCAGGTGCTCCTGACGCCGCATTCACTTGGGACGTTGGACTCGGTGGGCCAGCCGTTGCGGGTGAATCTGACCCGCAAGCGGATTGCGGGCAGTCCATCGGCGGATGCGCATAAGCCCGTGTCCCGGCAATTCGAGGAGGAATACTATCGCTACTACGGATGGCCCTATTATTGGCAGGGCAACGCGCTCTGGGGCATGAGTGGCTTCCCGGTGCTGGAGTTGCCTCCGGAACGCCTTCCGGTCGGAGCGGGGAAGAACGGAGGGGAGCATGTGCCGGCGAAAGACGCCCATCTTCGAAGCACCAAGGCGGTCACAGGCTATCGGGTGCAGGCTGCCGACGGAACCTTCGGGCATGTGGCCGACTTCGTGATGGACGACAAGAGTTGGGCGATCACTGAGCTGGTGATCCGAACGGGACATCGTCTTTCCGGCAGGGAGGTCACGATGTCCACGGACCGGGTGGAGCGCATCAGCTGGGAGGAATCCACGGTGCACACGGACATGACCCGGGAAATGATTGAAGCGAGTCCCGCGCGCCAACTCGCCGTCGCCGGTGAAGCGGAGTGAGTGGAACGGTTGCCGCCACAATGAACGTCGGTTTGAACTTCAAATGTTGAGAACCTCCAAAGGGCTGGTGGCTTGCCTTGCCTGGCTGACCGGCAGCTGGCTTGCCCTTTCAGCCGATGATTCCGGCGCCGGTCATAGCGACCGGCGGATTGAGTCGTTGTTCGTGAACTCAGCCGTGTACCGAACGCAGCTGAAAGGCGACCAGGTACGGGCGATCGCCGACGGGGGTGTTGTCACACTGTCGGGCCGGGTGAGCCAACTGAGTGGCAAGGCCCTCGCCCAGGAGCTGCTTCTCGCACTGCCGGGGGTGCAGCGGGTCAACAACCAGATCGAGGTGGTGCTGGAGGGCGGGGAACGTGGCGACGCCTGGGTGCGCTCCAAAGTGGGCAGCCTGATGGCGCTGCATCGCCGGGCGGCAGGTGGTGACATTGAGGTGGGGTTTCGGGCGGGTGTGCTCACCCTGAGCGGAACCGTGGCCGACGAGGCCCAGATCGCAGTTGCTTCGGCCCATGCGGCCGACGTGTACGGCGTCGAGCGTGTGGTGAACGAAATCCGGCTTGTCTCAACGCCCGCCGAGGGCGTCGTGCCGCCGCCGGGTGAAGTCGACGACCCTTCCATCACCGCGCAGGTCCGGGTGCTCCTGAAGATGCACCGCTCCACCGCCGGGCTGGATCCCAAGGTTCACACGGTGGATGGCGTGGTGACGGTGGAGGGGGTGGCTCCAACCCTTGGGGAAATCGAACGGGTCAGCCAGGTGGCGAGCGATCTGCGCGGGGTGAAGAGCCTGCTGAATCGAATGACGTTGGCGCCCGCGGTGGGAGGGACGATCCGTCCCCAGCGAGTGACCGGCCTGCGGGTGGTAAGCGGGGGGGACTAGGTAGAAACAGGGAGCGGGGGTGGACCTGAAGGAACGCCACGGTCCGTCGGAAAACCCCCTGGCGGTTGGGGGTGCGGCTTCCGGTCGGGAGGCGATTTCCCTCCGTCCAGACGACGGTGGGTCGGGGATACTCGGAAAGAAAAGGAACACAACATGATCAGTACACTCGAAATCAAAGGGGACTGGAACATTGCCAAAGGTAAGCTCAAGCAGAAGTGGGCCAAGCTGACCGACGACGATCTGCAGTACATCGAGGGCAAGCAGGAGGAATTGCTGGGCCGCATCCAGAAGCGCACGGGTGAGGCGCGGGAAGCCGTGGAGAAGGCTGTGAAGGAAGCGACGGCGTCCTGCGGTTGCAAGTAGTGAGCTGGGCCCGGGCGCCCAACGTGTGAGACGAGGCATTGCTTTATGGGGCCATTCGGAGGCTGGCGCTTTGGTGACTACCTAGCAGCGACCGGACCGGGTGGCCTCATTCGGATTTCGGCTGGGTGCAAAGACCATGACGCTACTTGAGATGCTACCCTGGTTCGGGAACCCATCCGTGTGGTTGCCTGAACGCAAACTTACTTTGGTTCACCGTTATTTCGGGCGTTCGGCTCTGGTGGAGGCCGAGGCCATTGCAAGGTTCGAGAATGAAGGCGGTCGTCTGGCGCCTGCTGGCGTCGACCGATCGCCAGAGGCATGGGGAGGAGCGCGTTGAGGAGGGGAGCGGGGATCTCAACCATGAATATCCGGCTGTGTCTTCTGCGATTGGGATTGTGCTTCCAAGTTGGTGTGGAACTTCGTGTGCGGGGTTGCGGCGAAACGATGGACGGGGCTCTGAACGGGGTGTCGACGGATGCTGAGCGTGCTGGAGCCAGGGATGAGTTGGCCGGCGCTCCAGGAAACGGCCGGGTCGATTCATACGGGGAGAACCCGAGGGAATGGGCGGTCTCGGTCCGATGGGAGAACGACACCTTCGGTGGCACGGACCGCTTTTACACCGACGGCGTTTCGATATCGGCGATTCATCGGGGGGCGGGATGGCTGGATGGGTTTGCCGACTGGTTGCCATGGGGGGAGGGACAACGGAGCGTCGGTTATGACGTTGGACAGGTCATCGTCACCTCCAGTGACAAGCTGTTGGCATTCCCGGATCCCAAGGATCGACCCTATGCCGGGGCATTGCTGGCGGGGTTGACCCTCCATGTGGAAAAGGGTCGCTGTTACCACGGGCTGAAATTAATTGCAGGCGTGGTGGGTCCGTGGTCGTTCGCTGAGGAAATCCAGACGGAGGTGCATCGCATGGCGGGCGTCGATCTGCCGCAGGGCTGGGACTACCAGCTGGGGAACGAGCCGGTTGTGGACGTGGTCTATGAGCATCGCCGGCGTTACCGACTCTGGGGTGACGGCCCGGGATTTGCCTTCGAGGCGCTGCCCACGGGCACGGTGATGTTGGGCAACCTGCTGACCCAGGGGCAGGTCGGCGGGCAAATCCGATGGGGTTACCACTTGCCGGACGATTTCGGGCTCACGCTGCTGCGTGGCATGGGGCATCTGCCGCCGCCGCGACGTGCCGGGACGGCGACGGGAGGATCCTCATGGGGGGCGTACTGCTATGGGGGTGTTCACGCGAACCTGGTGCTGCACAACATCACTCTGGATGGGAACACCTGGCAGGACAGCCGGAGTGTGGACAAGGAACTGTTCGTGCCCGCCGCCGAGGTAGGCGCAGCGGTGACCACCCCTCATTTCGTCACGGCGTTTTCGTATGTGTTCATGGGGCGCGAATTTGAAGGGCAGAAGCAGAACTCGGAGTTTGGAGCGTTCACCGTGACCTACTTGTTTTGACAATGAACCGAACCCCATGGAGGTCCGCATGGCGCAGGATTTGAACCCGGTGGAGCACCGAGCCGGCGGAAGCGAACCGGAGGCGATGCAGGAAGCACCGTCGGCTGCTGTGGGCACCGCGACCTGGCATTCGCGATTATGGGGTCGGAGAACCACGGTCATTGCCGTGCTGGCGGCGGTGGCGATCGCGACGCATCTGATTCTTCGTTTTGCCGTTCGTTCAACGGCTTCGGTGGCGGCCATCCCGCTGTGGGTGGCCCTGGTTCTGGGGGGCATTCCGCTCGTGCTGGCCTTGGTTCAAGGTCTTTCGAAGGGCAAGTTCGGATCGGATCTGCTGGGAGGCATCTCGATCGTGACGTCGGTAATTTTGGGCGAGTATCTGGCGGGTACGATCATTGTTTTGATGCTGTCGGGAGGCGAGGCGCTGGAGGGTTATGCGCTGCGGAGTGCGTCGTCGGTGTTGGCGGCCCTGGCC
This sequence comes from Verrucomicrobiota bacterium, assembly GCA_963205105.1. Taxonomy (GTDB): domain Bacteria; phylum Verrucomicrobiota; class Verrucomicrobiia; order Limisphaerales; family CAIMTB01; genus CAIMTB01. The sequence goes on from CAUJJW010000323.1 coordinate 56,672, forward strand.
AAACGGATGCCGTCGGTTGCCCATCGACGACGCGGCGAGGACACGGTGAACGTGGCGCTGGCGGAGATCGAGGTTGGCGACCTGCTGGTGATCCACCCGCATGAGATCTGCCCCGCTGATGGCGTGGTGGTGGAAGGGCATGGGGTGATGGATGAATCCTATCTGACCGGTGAGCCTTTCAAGATCACCAAGACGACGGGTTCCAACGTTATCTCGGGAGCGATCAACGGGGAGACGGTCCTTGTGATGCGGACGACCCAGCGCGCAGCGGATTCGCGGTATGCAAAGATCATGGAGGTGATGCGGGAGTCTGAGTCCAAACGTCCGCAACTGCGGCGGCTTGGGGATCAACTGGGGGCGATCTACACGCCGGTCGCGCTGAGTGTTGCCGTGCTGGCCTGGTTCCTGAGTGGGGAGGCTGTCCGTTTTCTGGCGGTGTTGGTGATCGCCACGCCTTGTCCGCTTCTCATCGCCATCCCGATCTCGATCATCGGGTCGATTTCTCTCTGCGCGAGGCGGGCGATCATCGTGAAGAGCCCGGTTGCGTTGGAGCAGATCGCGAGTTGTCGGACGGCCATCTTCGACAAGACCGGCACGTTGACCTATGGCACGCCGAAATTGACCGAACTGCTGGTGGCGCCGGGCTTTTCCCGGAACGACATCCTGACCCTCGTGGCGAGTCTTGAGCGCTATTCCAAGCATCCGTTGGCCGTGGCGATCCTGGGGGCGGCCAAGGAAGGTGGGCTGCAGCTCCCCGAGGCGACCGAGGTTTCGGAGCGGCCCGGAACCGGCCTTCAGGGGAAGGTGTCCGGCCGCGCGATTCAGATCACGAGCCGCGGGCGGATGTTGGCCGATGGGGTCACGACGATCGATGCGCTGCCGCCGGTGGCAGGCGGGCTCGAATGCGTGGTTGCGGTGGATGGGACTTATGCGGGGACCCTGCGGTTTCGGGATGCGCCGCGGGTGGAGAGTTCCTTCTTCATCGGCCACCTGGGGCCGAAGCATCAATTCCAGAAGATCATGCTTGTCTCTGGGGACCGGGAGTCGGAAGTCCGGTATCTCGCCGGGCAGGTGGGAATCACCGAGATTCTTGCGGAGCAGAGTCCTGAGGAAAAGCTGGCCATCGTTCGCCGAGAGACCGCTGCGGCCAAGACGCTGTACGTGGGAGACGGCATCAACGACGCGCCGGCGATGATGGCCGCCACGGTCGGCATGGCCATTGGACGAAACAGTGATGTGACCGCTGAAGCAGCCGGGGTGGTGGTGATGGACAACTCCCTCGTGAAGGTGGACGAGTTCATGCACATCAGCCGCCGCATGCGGGCCATCGCTCTGCAGAGTGCCGTGGGCGGCATGGTCCTCAGCGTGCTTGGAATGGGGTTTGCGGCGACCGGGCACCTGACTCCGGTGGCAGGTGCCATCAGCCAGGAAGTGATTGATGTGCTCGCGGTTCTCAACGCCTTGCGGGCTGCATGGCCACCCAAGGTGATTCACGACCTTTAGGCGGTGCAGGCGCGGATGACGGGGCGACGGCGGCCTGCCGCAGACGTGCGGTGGAGGCGAGGGTGGTGAGCGGGGTAGGGTTACACCCCATGGTGCGGGAGGGATGGCTGGGTTTGAATGGGGTGTGGTGAGGAGTTCCCCGCTGGCGGCCGTGTCGGTCCTTGTTGGAGCGACCTGAGGAACCAGTCCGGGTGAACGGGGACCGAACGTGAAAGGATCGTTATGCTGGGTACAATCATCGTGGTGCTGTTGGTTCTGATGCTTCTGGGAGCGCTGCCGTCGTGGCCGCACAGCCGGAACTGGGGCTACTATCCGAGCGGGGGCCTGGGTTTGATCGTCATCATCCTGGTCGTGCTGCTGTTGTTGGGAAAAATCTAAGGCGGCTCGGTCCATGAACGGTGTTCGGAAATCCAAAATATGAGCCTTACGCGATGCCCTCATTGCGGGATCAAGCTGGGAAATTTTCTTTGGGCGGACTTCTGTCCGCAGTGCCGGCAGGAGCTGAAGCACAACACCCGGCCGCTGGTGGCCGGGCCGCCGAAGAAGGCCGCCAGCGAAGCTTCGTGGTTGATGCGCGGGCTGCGACGGGTGGTGAAGGCCATCGAGAGCTGACCCGAGGCAGGCGGGGGGCGGTTCATCCCCGTGTTGTCGGAGGACACAGTCCTCGTTTCGACAGGATGAACACGATGAACCGGATGAAATGCCGTGATGCTTGGGTTCCGGAGCATCCTGTCCCTCCTGTTCATCCAGTCCAAACCGCTCCCGCACGGCACACACTTGGTCGACAACGTGGAGATGCGCCCGCCCGAGAGCCCGAGAGTATTCGGGCAGTTTGCCGTTGACCCCTCTGGGCCGAGGCGGTAATGCGACGCGCGCTGATAGGGAATGGGGTGCCGGGGCGCCCCGTCTCGCTGGATCTGGGGTCCGGCGGAACCCGAGGAATCAGGGTTGGGCCCATCGTGAACCGCACGAGGTCCGGCGCGGACACCGGTGGCAGCGGCCAAAGCGACGACCAATATGAAGACGCGACGCAGTTCGAATCGACATCGGATGGGGCTGGCGGTGCTGGCGGGGGGATTGTCGTTTGTCGGCAGCACCCAGGCCACCGAGTTGATCATCGATGGCAGCTTCGAGAACGTCGAAGCCTCCAGCAACCCGGTGGTGAAGGTGGGCGGAAAGGCCAGCCCCGCGGTCGGCGAGGGCTGGAGCACCTTCAGCACCTACCTTTACTCGACCCAGTACACCATGCCCGGTCCGGTGGGGGCGGGGATCGGGTACTTGCGGCCGTATCCTTCCGGCACCTACGGTATCGCCAGGAGCAGCACGGAGGTTTTCCAGCGGGTGAGCCTGATTTCGGGCACCACCCTGACCCCGGCCAAGATCGACGCCGGCAGCGGGCGCTACACCATGTCGGCGTGGTTCAGCAGCTACCTCGCCACAGGGGATTTCAGCGATCTCACGTTGGAGTTCCTCGACGCCAGCGACATGGTCGTCGGGGATCCGGTTCCCCTCGGGGGAACAGATTTCATCGTCGCGATACCGACCGCCACGAACCCCAAGTACAGCAACGCGAAGGAGTGGAGCCGGGATTCGAAGGAGGGCACGGTCCCGGCCGGTGCCCGGTCCGCGCGGGTGACCCTCAAGTCCACCGCACTGAGCGGGGCTCCGGACGGCTATGTCGACGTCGTGTCGCTCGACGTGGCCGACACCGCCCTGGTGAATCCGGCCGTCATCGCCGCCGATCCGAGCAACGGAGCGGTGGGAGTGGGGCCGCTGGTGAATCTTAGTGTCACGCTTCAGGACCGAACCACCGCCGTCAACCCGTCCACCATTCGACTCCTGCTCGATGGGGTGCCAGTGACGCCAACCATCGAGAAGGTGGACCTGAACACGACCGTGAAGTACCTGGCGGGCGTCCTGCCGGCGCTCTCGTCCCACGTCTACCAAATCATTTTCGGGGACACCAGCAGTCCCGCGATGCTGCAGACCAACGAGTACCGCTTTACCACTGCGAACTTCCTGACCTTGCCGTCCTCGCTTCGGAGCCCACTCGGTTCGGAAGACACGAGCAAGCCTGGCTTCACCGCCCGCGTCGTGCAGGTGGAACCGATCGAGGCGGGCGACCCTCCTCCCGTCCAGGTCAACCTTCCCCAAAGCATCGCTTTCCTGGAGACCGTGCTGAACGGGGGGCTCGGACCGAACACGGCCGACCTGACGGGGGCGGCCAGCGGCAATAGCTTCACGGTTCCGGGCGTGGTGAATTGGGCCAACTCCACCGGCGCCGCCGCGAATTTCCCGGGAGACGAACCGTTCCCGGGGATTCCTGGAACGACCGGGAGCGAGACATCTTTTGCGCACGAGTTGCTGACCTACGTCCGGTTCCCGACGGCGGGCTACTATCAGATGGGGATCAACAACGAGGACGCATTCCGGCTCACGGCCGCCGTGGAGGGGGTTTCTACCTTGCGGATCACGGCCCCTACCAACGCGACGATCGCGTGCGTCCCGATTGCCACCAACATCACCCAGCTGCAATTCGGCGGCAGTCTCCCGAGCACACCGCTGTCGGGAACCGTCGTGTACGGGACACCGTCGGGCGATCCCGAGGAGGCCTGTACGCTGGCGAGCCGGAGCGGCTTGGCCGGCAAGATCGTGCTGTTGGATCGCGGAACGGGAGGCTCCTGCGATTCGGCGGCCAAGGCCGAACAGGCGCAGTTGGCCGGAGCGATCGCGGTGATTGAAACGACTCCTGGGGACGCCGGGTTCCCCTTCCGTTTAGGCGACATCAACTCGGCGGTTCGCATTCCGGTCCTCGTGGTCGGCGAGAACTTTGGCGGCAGCCTTCTGAAATCGCTGCTGGCCAACAGCCAGTCGGTGCAGGTGACCCTCGAGACCGACACGAATCCCCGCTTGGCGGACTGGGACGGGCCCAAGGGTTTCGGTGCGGTCGACGTGACCTTCGGTTTCGCCGTGCCCGAGGCGGGTGTCTATCCGCTGCGGTTGGTCGCGGGGCAGGAAGGTGGCACCGCGAATCTCGAGTGGTTCACCATCAAGCCGGATGGAACCCGAATCCTCCTCAACGACCCGGCGAACGCCGATGGGCTGCGGGTGTTCCGCGCGCGGTCGGCGCCGCCGCCGCGATTGAACCCGCCGACCGTGGGCGCGGCGGGCGTGGGGTTGTCCTGGACGGGATCGGGCACGCTGGAAGAGGCGACCTCGGTACTCGGGCCGTGGGTCGCGTCGGCAAGCCAGGCGAATCCCCAGACGGTCCAGCCCGGCGGGCAGTTCCGGGTTTACCGCCTTCGTCAGTAGCCGCCCGCTTCGACTGCCGGCTGAAGAATCGGCAGGTAGGGTTCGAGGAATTCCTGGTAGTTCTTCCACCGCCCGATCGCGCGGGTGTAGAGGGGTTGGCTGACCGCCTCGTAGGTGGGCGAACCGACCACTTTAGTTTTGAGGCGGTCGCGATAGTTCAGCACTTGCTCTTCCCACGGCAGCCCGAGGAACTCCAGAGCGCGACGCGCTTCGCGCTCCAGGTTGCCGACGGTGTCTTCGTACCGGACCTCCAGCCAGGGCGAGGCGATCAGGTCCCGCAAGCGCCGCCAAGCGGCCAGGTCGGTGGCGAACCGGCGGGCAGTGCGCTCGAGAGTCAGGAAGCACACGCTGTTCGGGTTGAGTGGCAGGTACTGTAGAAAGCAGCTCACCACCACGTCCCGCGGATCGCGGAGAGCAAAAAGGATCCGGGCTTCCGGAAACAGGCGCAGGAAACCCGGCAGGACCAAGGTCATCGGCGGGTTCTTGTCCAGATGGATGCGGTCCCCGACGGGCTGGTTCAGGGCGGCTTCCATGGCGGCGAAGTAGCGGTCTCGCAGGCCCCCTAGTCGATCCGAGGGAACCGCGTCGAGGGCCGCCGCGGTGGGAAACGTCACGGTCGGCGACAGCCAAAGAGCGGGGAAGATGTCGCGAGCGAACGCTTCGCGTTCGTCCGAGCTCACCAAGCCGGAGTGACTGTCCAGGACCTGTTCGAGCAGGGTGGTCCCGGAACGGGGGAAGCTCGTGAGCACGGCCGTCTTCCGGGGCGGCCAACCGGAGACCGTTTCGGTCCAGCGGCGGAAATGCGCGGCGGTGAGCGATTCCGCGAGACGGCTCAGGTGATGGAGGACGAATTGGGCTTCGCGCCAGATCGGAGCCTCCCGGGTCTGGAGGATTCGTTTGCAGCGGAGCATCGTTTCCATCGCGCCGCGGTAGTCGCCCTGGCGGTCGAGCGCCTGGGCGATCTCGGCCCAGGCCTGGGCTTGCACGATCGGGTCCACTCCGGTCTCCGTGGCGAGCCGACGGAAAAGCTCATCCGCGGCGGATTCCTGCTTCAACCGGCGCAGCAGTCGCGCCTGGAAGAGCCGGGCTTCCTGGTAGTCCGGGGCACTCCGAAGGCAATCCTCGATGAGTCGGTGAGCTTCTTCGAGTTGGTGCCGTCGTTCGCAGAGCACCGCCAGTTCGAGGTAGGCATCGGGGATCTCGCGCGTGGCGGCGAGCACCTTGCGAAAGCACGCCATCGCCTCGTCGGGACGGAACATCATCCGGTAGCTCTGACCGGCGAAGTGCAGGATGTCCGGTCGCGATCCACCCAGCTGAAGCAGGCGCGCCAGCAGCGCCTCTCCGCGCGCGATCTCGAAGCGGGCGCCCAGGGCCCGGCTGCCGTCGATCAGGGCGACCAGGTTTTGCGGGTGCCGGCGAGCCGCTTCCTCGAAGTGCCGGAGGGCGTCGTCAAAGCGGTTCGCCTGCCACAGGGACCGGGCCTGTTGCAGTTCCGGCAGGTCGTTTCCCAGCCCGGGAATCACGGTACCCCGCGGCGCGCGGTTCGACTTCCTCATGCCGGGTTCCTATCCGACGAACCGGGCGAAGGGGAGCGAAACCTGTGGGGATCTGCCGGTCTTTTGCCTTCGCGCGGTTCGACGTCGACATTAGGGTGAGTCGCAGTCCGTCGGACCCTGGGCAGGGCCGCCGGGAACGGCTTCGACCTATGATTTTTTGGTTCACGGGCCAACCGGGCGCGGGGAAGACCACGCTGGCGGTGGCTTTGCAGGAGCGTTTGCGCCGCGCCGGACATGCCGTCGTGCATCTCGACGGCGAGTTCGTCCGCGAACTGATGGAAAACCACGATTACGCGGAAGCCGGCCGGATCGCCAATATCCGCGCCGGACAGCGGTTGGCGACGAAGCTGCACGAGCAGGGTGTATGGGTGGTGGCGGCCTTCGTGTCGCCCTACCGTGCCCTGCGCGAGGAGTTCAAGGCGCGCGGCGGGGTCGTGGAGATCTATGTCCACACCACCGAAATCCGGGGGCGTGAACGGTTCTTCGTTCCCGGCTACCAGCCGCCACTTGCCAGTTTCGTGGATCTCGACACCACGGGGGTTTCCATCGAGGCCTGCGTCGAGCGACTGTTGGGCGAGGTCCCCTGACTCGGGGGGAGGGTTCAATCCTCTATGCTCATGGCATGCTCGACACCTACCGCGAGCGGGGGGACTGGGGCCTGGTGAAGGCCACGCCCGAGGGTGGCAAGGGATCAAACTGGGCCCACCCGGCGCTGTCTGGAGAACGCCTCTACCGACGCCATGGGGACCCCGAGAATATTCGGGTCCCCTTCGCCCCGGCGACCCTCTAGGCTTTCCGGGTGACGAAGCGCTGGACCCGACGATGGCGCTGGCCGGCGCGGGTGCTGGCTGGCGCCGGCTCCGTTTTGGCGTTGTGGCTGGTCTTTCGGAAGCTGGATTTGGGGGCGTTGGTGACCACCCTGTCGACCACGCGCTGGCTTTGGTACCTGGCGGGTCAGGCGATGTTCGCCACGGGGTTGCTGGCCGCCGGGCTGCGCTGGCATCTGATGCTCCGGTTGAACCACGAGGCGGTCGTGCATGGCGCGGCCTCGGTCCGGATGGTGTTCATCAGTCAATTCTTCAACACCGTGTTTGGCGGACCTTCGGGTGGGGATGTTCCCAAGACCGCGTTGTATTCCCGATGGTTTGGTGTGTCCGCCGCGGACGTCCTGGCGGCTTCGGTTCTGGATCGGCTGGTGTCGACGGTGGGCGGCCTGTTGTTTGCCTCGACGGCGGTGCTGCTGGGGGCGCGGCTGGGGGCGTTTGATTTCCTGCGACGCTGGGAGTGGCATGCGCAGAGCAAGCCAGTTTCCGGCCCGCTCCGCAACGCAGCGCTCCTGATCGGGTCAATTCGTTGGGCTGGTTCAGGGCTCCTGCGGCCGTTCGGGGCGTGTTGGAAGGTCCCGGAACCGGGCAACCGGCGCCCAACCGGTGGCTAGGAGGAAGTAACCTGCACCCAAGGATGTTTGCCGCCCTCATGAGCCTCATCCTGACCGCGATTTTTGCGTTGCCCACGCGCACGCAGGCTCCGGTCGTGCCCGCGGCTCCGGCGCAGGACGATCGCACGGAGGCGACGCCCGCGCGGCCGCTCGACGACGCGGCGCTGCGTGCGCTCTCCTTCGACCTGCTGGGCCGGCCGCCGCTCGAGGCGGAACGCACGCAATGGCTCGGCCGCTCGCGCGATGAACTCGTCGCGGCCTTGCTCGCGTCGCGCGAGACCTGGACGCAATGGGTCGAGGAGCAGCTCTACTACTTCCTCCTGATCGACAACTTCCGGCCGGAGAACGAGCGCGTCGACACGCTGCCGGAGCTGCTCGCGGCCGGGCGCCTCGACGTGCGCAGCGCGATCCATCGCATCGCGCTCAGCCCGAGCTTCGACCAGCGCAACCCCGGCGCCGACACCTTCGTCACGGTCGTGATGGAGCAGCTGAACGGCATCCGCGTGCAGAAGAACGTGCGCGAGCTCGACGTCGGCAAGCAGATCTACGACGGAAAGGCGGGCACGTTCCTCGGCAAGAGCGGCGCGACGCAGTCGGACCTCCTGCGCATCGCGATCGAGGACCGTTCCTTCGCGCAGGCGTTCCTTGCGCGCGAGTACAAGCGCATCGTGCGCGCCGACCCCGACAAGGCGCGGCTCGCCGAAGAAGTGCGGCGTTTCCAGCGGGATCCGGGCGAGTTCCGCGCGATCTTCGCGGGCTGGTTCGCGTCGGCGGAGTGGGAGGCACGCGTGCGCACGCACGTGACGGCGCCCAACCGCCTGTGGATCCAGGCGCTGTACGTCGACCTGCTCGGCCGCCCGCCGCAGCCCGACGAGGCGCGCCGCCTGCGCACGGCGCTCGACGGCCTCTCGGACACCGGGCCGCTGCGTTCGGTGCTCGCGCGCGTGCTGATCGACTCCGGCGCGGTGAAAGTGCCGGAAAAAGCCACGATTTCCGACCCGACGGCATGGATCTCCGGGCTCTTCCGGCGCCTGTTCGGCCGCGAGGCGAGCCCGGACGAGCTGCGCGAGTTCGTCACGGCCTTCCACGATCCCGCCTGCCGCCCGCAGACCGTGCTCTACGCGCTCGTCACGCACCCCGAATACCAGACCTACTGAGCCCCAGCCGCCTACTGAGCCCCAGCCGAAGGAACCCCGATGCAACCTCTCGTGCACGACCGCCGCCAGTTCATGGTCGGGGCTTCACTCGCCGCGCTGGCGCTCCCGGCGGCGGCGCGAGCTTCGTTGTCGCAGGCGAGCGCGCACAAGACGCG
>CAUJJW010000324.1 GCA_963205105.1 Verrucomicrobiota bacterium
GCTGAGGGGCGTGGGCGCCGCCGTGGGGGTCCCGGACGCCCGGGACGCCGAGGCGGTTCGGGCGCAGGTGCTCGGCGACCCGGCGACGTGAGGACCGGCTGTCCACACCCGCGAAGCTGCTATCGGGTGGCAACCCTCAGATCGCGAAGGGGGATGGTGACGCACCCGTGCAGGCGTACATCGCCGCGATGCCGGGCTGGAAGAGCGCGGTTGGCAGACGCCTCGACGCGCTCCTGGTGGAGCACCTGCCCAACGTGAAGAAAGCCGTGAGGTGGAATTCCCCCTTTTATGGCATCGAAGGCCAGGGCTGGCTCGTGTCGTTTCACGTGCTGAGCCGCTATGTTCAGGTGAATTTCTTTTGCGGTGCGTCGCTGGACCCGGCTCCGCCCGGCGCTGGCAAGGACCCGAACGCGCGGTGGCTTAACATTTACGAGCACGACCCGCTCGACGAGGCGCAGTTGGTGGCTTGGCTGAAGCAGGCCGCGCGATTGCCCGGTTGGGCCTCCTTCTCAGCATGACCACGAAGCACCGGATCTACACCACAAGCTTCGCGAGCGTTTATCCCCTGTATATCGCGAAGGCGGAACGCAAAGGGCGCACGAAAGCCGAGGTCGATACCATCATTTCCTGGCTGACCGGTTACGGCCCCAGCGAGTTGGAGAGACAAATCCAGTTGGGGAAAGACTTTGAGACCTTCTTCCAGGAAGCGCCTCGGATGAACCCATCACGGAACTTGATCCAGGGAGTCATTTGCGGCGTTCGCATCGAAGAAATCGAAGAGACGACGATGCGGGAGATCCGCTACCTCGACAAACTGGTCGATGAATTGGCGAAGGGTAAGTCGATGGACAAGATCCTGAGGGCTTAGTGACGGTTGGATCGGGCCGTTGGCCCTTCTCACCCGTGTGCACCGCGTCCTTGGGCGTTGCCCAAGGCTGGGATGATTTCGGGCCTTCGGCCCTCGGCTCGGTGCGGACACATGGGATCGTAGCATTGCAGCTGAGGTCGGGATATGGAGACGGTGGCGTGGCTTGGGGCAGCGCCAACGGCGCGGCGATATACCAGCCTGGGGCCATCGCCCCAGGACGAGGCGCCCGTACGGCCTGAGGGCTGCAGGCCCGAACCATCGCAGCCCCGTTCCATGGGCCGCCGATCCGCCTGATGAACCGAGGGATTCGTCACCTGGCAGGCCAGCCGGCTCGAGTTGCTGAACACGCACTCATTCTGGGCGTGAAGACAGTTGGAACTTTGCAATCGGCTCACGGATCGGTGGCAGCCGTTGCGCCATGCTCGATTCGGCCAGCGTCCATCACGGCAATTCCCCGTGCGCAAGAGATCGCGTTGCGCCGAGGGGAGGTGCAGTTGGGAAGCGGATCGTGAAAAGAAACGGATCCTGCGGACAGCACCTTCAATCCACTCTTGAATCTCTTGTCCAAAGGACCCACGCAGCCGTGTCTTCAGCCTTTGAGCAGTAGTTCGATCGGAATTTTACGAAAATCATCAACCGTAAGCTGACTCAAAAACTCCCTAAATAGATCCATAGAGGTCAACTCTCCCCAATCTTGCTTGGCTCTCAACTCGAGGATATCGGTGACCAAGCGGCGTACACCCGGAAGCACCTCATTCTCACCGGATATCTTGCGCAGTCGCTCTCGATACTTCACCTCGTCTCTAAAGCTCGGATCCTCCGAGGGTTGGTCTGAGACGGCATGGCACCAGCCAATGTGTTTTGCTACATAGCCCCAAATCCCCAATCCACAAGCATAGCAGGAGTCGGTTTCGTGTTCCCACCAGAAGACATCGGAGAGCCAATCCCCCTTCTTGTTTTTGACAAATGCGAACATATCACCATCGCCGAGGCTCCCGATGAAAAGAAAATGGTCGTTCGGAATAGTCCCGTCGAGGCGTCTCAATTCCAGCGTTTGTTGAATGATGCTTTTAATTGGGAAGACGATACCGTCGAAATCGAACGTCAATCCATTGGAGTGTCGGAGGAATTCTTCGAGCGTGGGAGGCAACTCCCCACCGGTAAAATTCTTGAGAGCATGTATTTGCTCGTCTGAGGCTGGCGGATGCAAATGAACTCGTGGATCACAAACCTGTAGGATTGTCCAAAAAGCTGGGTCACCCCGGTTGAACCACAGTCGGTCTTGCAGAGGCTTGGCGGCCAAGCATTCGTCAAATTCCGTCTTCATGCGGGTTTAGCCGAACGACCCAGCTCACCCACAGCCGCCAGAACCAAGCGTCCGCAGCGGATCGGGCGTCTGAACCTCTGAACGCATCAGATACTGGTCGCCGGTCACCACAGAGACCGCGAGAATGTCCAACTGGCGGTTGTTGCCATCGACGACTTTGACATCGGAATACGTGAAGCAACAGCGACACAATCTGAAGTAGGACTCAACGATGCGCTCAACGGTGTTCATTGTGTGACCGAACGCCCAGGTATGCGACCTGAGGTAGCCGCATCAGGTCTCAGCTCTTGGCCGGAGCGTAACGGCTACCTCCGGTTCGCACCACCTGATGGTTCGGTTTTATGGTCTGTCTCCAGCATCGATGCTTTGTATATCTCATCCACAAGTTCTTGGATATTCCCTTTGTCACGGCTCTTTAACACATCATAGAGACGGCGCTTCTCCGTCTCAGATGCCGATCTGCAATAATCGTCAATCAGTTCCGGCTTGAGCGAAAGGATCGGACCAGGCCGTCCGTGTCCGCGCAGGATAGCTCCACCGAAGAGATTCCGTCCGGTGCCGGCATAGCTGACCCAGTCCTGGTGAAACTCGGCAGGATGATTGGAACGCATGAACGCTTCGACTGCGGATGCTTGATACCACGAACCGCTGCGCCATCCTAGGGACCAATCGCGATATCCCTTCCGAGAGCCAGAATTCTGGTCGATATACGCCCAATCACGACAGACCTGAACCGCCGGAAGTACCATGGCCAGCGTGGCGAAGACGACCACACCAACGACAATGACTGAGCGGCGAGTCTTCATTCTTGGACCGAACATTACAGGCGAACGACCACCTTGGGAGATTTAGCCGTCGTATTGGATATGGCGGCGAGAATGCCTTCGAGGCTAGGTCTGTCCAGCAGGGAGTTGCGCGCCAAAGGCTCATGATCGGTTGCGCTACCCGGTCATGCGACGGTGTGTACGGGGCGGGCGCCGACGGAAGGGGTCACCCACTCGCCTTTGTGTGTCGCCCTCCAGGGCGGTCTGAAGGCCGTTGGCCTTCGGAAGCGGGATCGGAATGCGTACCGGGAATTCACAAGTCATTGGAAGTTACCGGAGCGAATTCACGGTTCATGGGCAGCGCCAACGGCGCGGCGATATACCAGCCTGGGGCCATCGCCCCAGGGCGAGGCACGCGTACGGCCTCAGGGCTGAAGGCCCGATCCATCGCGTCCCCAATCTCCTGAACCTGGGGATAGTTCGCCTGTGCTTCCGATCCGACTTTGGAACGGGCCGTTGGCCCTTCTCACACGTGCGCACCACGACCTTGGGCGTTGCCCAAGGCTGGGATGTATCCGGGCCTTCGGCCCTCGGCTCGGTGCGGACACATGGGATCGGGGGAGCGCGTCCTCTACGACGTTGGGGCCGGCGTTATTGGGTGTTGTGGACGAAACAACAGGGCGGCGCCTGCGCTGGCCCAGAGGACGATGAATCCCAGGGCTGCCATGGCCAAGGGCTTCAGCCAGCCCATGCGCCGGTTGTTGCTGGCTTCGAACCGGACCGTCAGAGGGCGGCGACCTTCGGTTTGGAGCACCTGAGTGAAGCTGTGACGAATGCCTCGCGTGGGCAGGTTGACCCGGAGTGGTTGAACCCGGCTGACGGTGACAGCCTGGGCTTTCTGGACCACGGCGACCTGTTGGGCGGCGGCCTCCGACGTGTAATTCTGGGCGGCGGCGGCGGGGTCCGCCACCTGGCCGGCCTGCCGGCCGGAGTTGCTGAACACGAATTCGTTCTGGGCCTGCAGGAGGTTGGAGCTTTGCAGTCGGCTCAGTTCCTCCTTGAGCTGCTTCACCTCGGGCGAGGTCTCCGCGGTTTTGAGTTTCCGGCTGCGAATGCTGCCGAGCTCATTCTCCACCCGACCGAGAAGTCCACGTGACAGCTGGGTACGGGCGCGTTCCACCACCTGCTTTAGTTCAGCGACCTCCGCTTCTTCGCTGGCTTCCTCCTGGCGGCGGTATTCGGCCAGGGTGAAATCCTGGGCGAGCGGTGCGAGGTCGGTGAGTTCATGATTCATGGATCCCGAGAACGCTTGGTAGTCGTAATCCGGGGGCAGGTAGACGTCCCAGCGTGCGTCCTTCAGGGGGATGTCGAGCTGGGGCGAATCGAGTTCGACGCGTCCGTGGGTGGCTGGGAAACGGTGGGTGCCCACGTAGGTGAGTTCGATGGCGATGGGGGCATCGGGGTCCCCTGTTCCATCCAGGGGAAGAAACAGCCGGCCTTCATGGTGGCGGGGGCGGATGGGTTGGCCGGAGATGGAGGCGGACCAGACGGTGGATTGGGCGGGCAGTTGCACTTCGAGCAGTTGGCGGCCGTTGTTGCGCACCGTCAGCCGCATTTGGGTCATGGACTGACCGTCGTCGGCGACCACGGTGGTGAGGCGGGCCTGTTCGACGAGGGCCTGAAGGACCGAGGCATCGGAATACCGCTGCACCTCGACGGCGAGGGAGTAGCCCGGGCGCAGGTAGCGCCAGGCGAGAACGGCGGATTCGGCGCGGTTGAGGCCGGGACCGGAGCGATTTCCCGGGGCCACTCCGGTCCAGTCGGGAAGCTCCTGGATGTCGATGCGGGCCAGATCACCGGACATGACGCCGGGAGACACCTGCAACGGCGGGCGTGCGAGCAACGTGATGTAACCGGTTTCCCGTTCGACCTTGTCGACGGAAAATCCGGTCAACTGCCAGGGCGTGGGAGTTGTTTCGCGGCCCTGTTCCCAGAGCACGGTGAGGGCGTAGCTGCCTCGGACCTTGTTCTGAAGCTCGACGGTCCACAGCCCGTTGGTGACGTCGCGTCGTCGAATGCCATCCCCGACCAGTTCCACATTCCGCCAGGCCGTGGGAACGCGGAGAGAGAAGGCTCGGGCCGGGGCGTTCTGAATCTCATAGCGGACCAGCGATCGACCGGAGACGAGGGTTTCGGAGAGCGTCACGACGTGGGCGACTTCGGCGCGGACCCAGGATTCGCCCTGGGCGGTGGCCACGGCGCGCTGCCCGGCCGGACGCGGGCCGGGGCTGGCGGCCAAGTATTTGAAGGCGAGGGACGGTAGCGGCGATGGGCCTGTGCGAGACACCTCGCCGAGGGTGGTGACCGGGATCTCGACAAGACCTTGAGCGGTGCTTGTTTTAAGGCCTACACCGGGCTCGCCTCCCACCTCAAGGGTCCCGGTGATTTTCTGCACGCCCAATGGATGCAGGCCGGGAAGCCCGACGCTGGGTGGCAGGCCTGGCAGGGTTCGCGAGAGGGCGATTTGGACGGGGATCCTGCCGAGGGTGCGTTGCTTCAGCGTGATTTCGAGAATCGCATCGTCGCCCGAGCGCCGGTCGGTCCATCGTTCCATGGCTGGGCAGTTCACGCTTTCCAGTCGCCAACCCGAGGGGAGGAGCATGGCGAGCTGGAAGGTTCCCAGCCGGCGCACCTCGAATTCGGTGAAGGCGGAAAGGTTCAACTGTTCGGTGCCGACCGTGAAGGCCTGGCGCACGGTGGCTTCGATCTCGGGTTCGATCAGTTCGGCGCGGGCGGTGAGTTTGAAATCGGGTCTCAGGAATCGGTAGATGCCGACGAAATCCTTCTGGGGGTCCTGGGTGAGACGTTCGAATTCCGAGGCATCGACCCGTTGGAGCCCTTCAAACTTCTCGATGGTCAGGAGGACATCGTCGCCGGCGCGCACGGCGACGACTCCGTTTTCGCGGCGGACGTTGAGTGCCTGGGGGACTTCGAGGGGGAGGGATGCGGGGATGGGGCCGAGGACTTTTTCCGTTTCAACGACGAGGGCGAGCGTGCCGGTGGCGGCCCGGGCCAACTCGATGGAGAGTTCGAGCGGGTTGTTGGTTGAAAAGTCCCAGGTGCGAATTCCCGGGCCCTGCACCCGGAGCAGCCGATGTCCCGTGGGAAGGAGGACACGCGCCTGGCGCAGTTCGCCCTGGGCGATCTGGAACTGGAGGGTGGAACGGACATTGGCGACGCCGGAGCCGATGGTGACCAGCGAGGCCTGCTGGACGAAGACGGTGGCGGCGACCTCGGCGGCGCGTTTGATGCGTGGGGACCAGGCGAGCGCCACCTGATTGCCGGAGCCGAGCAGGCCCTGGACGCGGGTGTTGGAGCCGCTGGTGGAGCGGTGGAAGCTGACGGCGCTGGGGAATTCGATCTCAGCGTCGGGTTCGTCGACGAGCAGATCGATCTGATTGGCGAGTGCGGCGGGAACGGCGAAGGCGAGTTGTCGGCGGGTGACATCCCCCTCGAGTTTGACGAGCAACGTCAGGTTGAGAGTGACGGGGCCGGGTTCAGGGACTTCGACGCCGAGACGGGTTCCGTCGTGCCAGAGTTGAGCGGTGCGGGTGGGTGGGCGGAAGGATTCGACCGCGACGTTCCCGGTGAACAGCGGCAGGGATTGGTTGGTGGCGTGGGTCATCAACTCCAGGGTGGCGTTGAAGCGTGCGACGCCAGCGCTCACCACGCCGGTGTAGGTTCCCGAGATCAGGGTGATGGCTGGGGTGGGTGCGACGAGCGGGGTCGGTGAGGCCACGGCTGCGTTGGATTCGGGAATGCCCCCCAGGAGCAACGCGCCGAGGAGCAGGGTGGCGACGAGGGGAGCCGCCGGTGGGACCGGGGGTGGCGTGCCGGTGGCGGGAGGAGGCGCGGTTCGCGGGGTTCGCCGTCCCTTCCGGCCCTTGCGCCAGAGGGACACGGCATTGCCGACGGCGAGGAAGAGGGCGACGGGCAAGCCCCAGATGAGGGCCAGGTGCAGGATGCGCCAGGCGATGAACAGGCTGGCGGTGGAAGCCACGACGAGGAGCACGCCGAGGGCGAGGCGCCAGGCCTGGGGTTCGCTGCGGGTCCAGGACCAGCCGATCAGGATGAGACCGGCGAGGAAGGCCGTGACCTCGAACGCCATGCGGGTGCCGGTCCAGACCCGTTGTCGCATGACCCGGGCATGGATGCGGAGAGGCTCGGACTGGAGATTGAGAACCTTGGCGAAGTGGAATGGTTTGCCGGACCTGGGGACCTCAATGCGAATGGAACGGAGCCCTGGGGTTGAGGTGACGGAAGCCTCGGGGCCGCCGGGAACCATGGTGCTGGTGGCGGGCGTGGCTGCTTGTGCCAGCGAGGTTGAGTCGGTTGACAGACCGTACCGCGACGCCAATGCGGGACTGATCTGTCGTGGGCTGCCGGCGGCGGATGATTCGCTGCGCGAGAGCGCCTCCTGAAATTTAGGCCCGCTCAGCATCTGCACACTGCCATCGACCATGACGACGGTGTAACTGCCGTCGGGGCTTTGGCCGTAGGCGAGGATGCCGTTGGGGTCGGATTCGTCCTTGTTGGCGCCGAGGTAGACGTAGGGTTGCCCCGTCTCGGGATTGATAAGGACGGCGGGGGCACCGAGTTCCTTGCTCATGGCCTCGAAACTGGGTGGGAGGCGGTCGCCGTTGTCGGTGGCCCAGACGCGGGCGGCGATGCCGATTTGTTTGAGATTGTTGACGGACTTGATGCGGGTGGACTTGGCTTTGGCCTTGCTCAGGGCTGGCAGGAGCATGCTGGCGAGGATGGCGATGAGGGTGAACACGACGAGGACCTGGGTGATGCCCCGGAAGCCGTAACGCCGTGCCGAGAAGACGATGGCCAGGAGAAAGCCGATGAAGCTGGAGGCCACGATGAGTCGGGCGCCGTACTGGAGCCACATGCCGCGGTAGACGGCGACGAACTCAGTCCAGGCATCGCGCAAGCCGTAGGTGGTTCCCTGGAGCGGGGTCATGCTGCCACCGAAACCGGACAACCGGCGGCCGGCGGGGATGAACAATTCCCATTCGCCATAGGTGCTCGGGACATCGGTTCCCGGCGCCACGAGTTCCAGCGACTGGGGGAGGAACCGGCCGAGCGGACCGAGTTGCTGGGCGTATTTGAGGTCCACGGCGAAGGACTGATCGCGGTTGGCGACGCGCGGCAGCGAGACCAGGAGCCAGTCGCCGTCGCTTTCGGCCTTCACCGGTTCTCCGTTGACGTAGACGCCCCACAAGGTGGCGCCTCGCGGCAGTTGGAACTTCTGAAACTGCCGGTCGTTGTTTTTCACCATGAAGCTCGCCTGCGTGAGCATTTCGCCGGCTTCGGTCAGCACCGTGGTCAGTTGGGTGCGGTCGGCGACCGCATCGAGGACCGTGAATTCCTCGTGTCGGGTGAGGCGGATTTTGAGGTCGAAGGTGGCGCCGGTGTAGCGGTAGGCGAGAAGCACGGGGCGGGTGATCAGTTTGCGGTCCGCCTCGGGGAGTTCGACGGGATCGATGGCTCGTAGGGGTTCGGCTGGCGGCAGGGGCTCGAGTTGGAGTGCGGCGGCGGTGGTTACTGCGACGAAGCCGGTTTGACGTTCGAC
Source organism: Verrucomicrobiota bacterium (assembly GCA_963205105.1). Lineage (GTDB taxonomy): Bacteria > Verrucomicrobiota > Verrucomicrobiia > Limisphaerales > CAIMTB01 > CAIMTB01. The sequence goes on from CAUJJW010000324.1 coordinate 8,598, forward strand.
ATCGAGTGCCTGAGCTCCGGCCGCATCCAGGGTGGCGCCTTTCGGATCGAACTCGTGATCGTAGGTGAGCACGAGGGTGTAGCCGCCCCACACCTTGTCCTGCAACGCGAGGGTCCAGAGGTCCCCTTGCTGGTCCTTGCGGCGGATGCCGGGTCCGGTGAACTCGACGTTGCGCCAATGGGCGGGAATCCGAATGCGGAGCTGCTGGATGCCCTGGTTGAGAATGCCGAACCGGAGGGTGGCGCTTCCGCCCACTAGGCCATCGCCGATCGTGATCAGGTTGAAGACCTCGGCGACGACCCGGGAGGGCAGCGGTTCGAGTCCAATACGTACGTCCCATGCCGGTTCCTCGGCGCGATAGGCAAGGGACTCGCCCTGGTCGGTGCTGGCAGGGACTTCGCGGGCGCCGGAAAGGACTTCCGTTTTCAATTGCAGACCTGGGACCGAGGTGATGCCGATCCTGGCGGTTTCACGAGCGGCACCCATGACCCGGAGCGGGCGGAGGTTGAGCACGGGCGGCAGGGGGGAAAGGGCTTGCTCAACATCCACCTCCACCACCAACCGGCCCAGCGCCCGTTGGGCGAGCGCGAGATGAAGACGGTCGCCGGCCATCTTCCAACGCTCCAGACCACCGGCTCGCACCGCGGTCACCAGCGAGTTCGTCGGAGGCACAAGATCCAGCGAGTAGATGCCCGCCTGGGTCACCTCCGCCGTCATGCGGTGGGTGACCACCAGTCGGGTCTCCTCCAGGCGCGCGGCGACCTGGTCGTCGATGGTCAGTTCGGGCTGGAGCGGTTCGATTTGGACGCTCGCGGAAGCCGGGCGGTTGAAGAAACGAAACGCGGCGACTTCGCCATGGCGGGCATTGATTTGGCGCAGGTTTTCGAGGGCGGCGACCCGGACGACCACGTCTTCGGCGGTCACGGCGAGGGTTCCGGATTCCCGCTGGATTCCCAAGGGTTGGGGCGGTGTGAGCAGGGCGGTTCTTGCGGCTTCCGACGACTGGTCGGTGGTGAGTGTGAGGTCGACGGCTTTGTCGACGGGTTGGATGAAGTCGACGGTGAGGATGGACTGATTGCCTTCCTGGGAAATACGCCAGTCACGGACCTGATCGCCGTCGAGTCGGGTCAGGGAATGGTTGGGACTCAGGAGAATGCGTGCCGAGGCGAGGGTGCCCTGCAGGACCTCGTAGTGGAGCGTGGTGACCTGCTGGAGACCGGCGGGAGTGAGTTTGACCCGGGTTTGGTTGTCGGCGGTGACATGGGATTGTCGGACCACCTCGGCGGTGCGGCTTTGCCAGCGCAACCCCACGTCGGGTTGGGAGCCGAGAGCGGCGGCGACGCTGCCGGAGGTTCGTGGGGTGGAGGGTGTGCCATGAAGCACTTGGATATCGGTGTCCGGGGGATCGGCGGATACGGACAAGGTGGTGATGGGGCTGGAAGGACCCTTGAAGGCGACCTGGTTCCAGGCGTCCTGCCGCTGAATCCGGGCCACGAGCTGGAAGCGAAGGGTGGCTTCGCCGGGGGTGTTGGCGACCAGGTAGGTGGTGGAACCCTGGCGTGACATTCGCCAGGTCTCGGGAAGCTCGGGGTTGAGAATGGCGAGATCGCCATCGAACAGCAGACCACTGCCTGCGCCGGGGCCGGGTGCCTCGGCCCGCAAGGTGACCTGGAACCGGGCTTCCGTGCCGGTGACGAGCCCTTCGTAGTGGACCTCGCGGAACACGAGTGGGGTGGTGTTCGGGGCGGATGGCGCTGGCTCGGTGGGGCGACGCGGCGCGGAACTTCCGCGGGACAGAATCTGCAAGCCGTTGAGGACGGCGACCCCCTGGGCTCCGGGAGCCACGGTGATTTGCAAGGGCAGGGCGGGGTCGACTTTGACATCCCGGAACACCACATAATGGACGCCGGCAACCAGGGGATCTCCGGACCGCCACCCGGCCCCTCCGCTGGCGGCCTGTGGGCCCCAGGAGTTGGTGCCGACGGTCAGGCTGAAGACACTGTCCTGCTGACCCGCGACGTCGGCTTCGGCCCGGCCGTAGAGGTAAATATGATATTGCCCGCCGGGAAGGCCTGAGACGGTGGCGACCATGTTGGAGCCATCGGCGGCGTAGAGGTAGGTGTCCCACATGGGGTCACCGGATGAATTCCCCCAGACGCCCGGGGCGTTGGAAAGGGTGAGTGACGCCGGCGAGGATGTTCCGTCGGCAAACAGCAGTCGGTCGAGGCGACCGTGGGGGACCGGAGGGGTGTCGGCGGTGAACCGCGGCCGGTAATGCGCGTGCAGGTTCCAAAAATCGTTCGAACCCTGGCCGGTGGCGGCGAGGCCCCTGCGGGCGCTGAACTCACCGACGCCGAAGTCGATGTTGATCAGGTTCTGGGCGAAAAGCGCAGACGCCTGAAAAGCCAGCAAGAGGATGCATCCGTGGGCGAGAAGCCGGGAGAAGCAAGGCAAGCGCATAAAGGGAGTGTGGGTGGAGCGACGACGCTTTGACCCACACTACCCTGTCCGCGTTGAATCTGTCCCCTCTCGGGGGACGATTCTCTTCAGACCGTCATGATTTCCTTCTCCTTGTGCTGGAGATGCTCGTCGATCTTCTTGCTGAACTTGTCGGTGAGATTCTGGATTTCCTTCTCGCCGGTCTCCAATTCGTCCTCGGTGATGGTGCCGGACTTTTGCTCCTTCTTGAGGTGCTCGATGGCGTCCCGGCGGACGTGGCGGACGGCGACGCGGCCGGTTTCGGCCATGTGTCGGACGGCCTTGACGAATTTCTCGCGTTGTTCGGTGGACAGTTCCGGGATGGAGATGCGGAGGAACTTTCCTTGAACGGACGGGTTCAGGCCGATGTTGGCCTTCTGGATGGCTTTCTCGATGGGGCCGACGGTGGAGGCGTCCCAGGGTTGGACGAGCAACTGCCGGGGTTCGGGGGTGGTGATGCCGGCGAGCTCACGGATGCGCATATGGGAGCCTCCGTAGACTTCGACCATGATGTTTTCGACGAGCAGGGGAGAGGCCTTGCCGGTGCGCACGCCGTTGAACTCCTGGATCACGTGCTCTTCGCTCTTCTGCATCTTGTCTTCGCACTCTAGGAGGATGTCATCGATGGACATGATAGGGGGGGTAGAACCGAGGGTTGAGGGTTGGGAAAAGGGACGGGGTCAGCTGGTGACGATCGTTCCAATCGTTTCGCCCAGGACGACCCGGCGGAAATTGTGCTCCTGGAACAGGTTGAACACGATGATGGGCATCTTGTTGTCCATGCACAAGGTGAACGCCGTCATATCCATGACCTTCAACTGGCGTTGGACCGCCTCCAGGTAGGTGATGGTTTCGTAACGCTTCGCGTCCGGGTTTTTCTTGGGATCGGAATCATAGATTCCATCCACCTTGGTGGCCTTCAGGATCACGTCGGCGCTGATCTCCGCGGCTCGGAGAGCGGCAGCGGTATCGGTGGAGAAGAACGGATTGCCGGTGCCGGCGGCGAAAATCACCACCCGCCCTTTTTCGAGGTGCCGGACGGCGCGACGGCGGATGAAGGGTTCCGAGACCTGGGCGACGTTGATGGCGCTTTGGACGCGGGTTTCGACGTTCTGTTTCTCCAGCGCATCCTGAAGGGCGAGGGCGTTGATCAGGGTGGCGAGCATGCCCATGTAATCGCCGGTGGCGCGTTCCATGCCGCGTTGGCTGCCTTGAAGCCCGCGAAAAATGTTGCCGCCGCCGATGACGATGACGATTTCAACGCCGAGATCGCGCACCTCCTTGATCTGAAGGGCGACCTGGATGAGGGCGTCGGAGTTGATTCCGTAACCTCCTTCGGTGCCGAGCGCCTCGCCGCTGAGCTTGAGGAGAATACGACGGTACTTCGGGGTCGGGCGGGTGGGCGTGGCGCTGCTCATGCGGTTGGTATGGGGGTGGGAAGAAGTTCCCTGTGGGGGGTTTCCTAGCAATCACGGGAGGGGTGCGTCAAACGACAAGCCGTTGTAACAGTCCGGTCCACGCCCGCCCGGAGCTTGCCTTCCCGACGAGGTCCGCGTTGGCTGGCGGCATGATCCCTGTTCGAATTCTCGCCTGGTGCATGGCCGGCGGCCTGGTCTCCGCGGCAGCCGCCCCCGCGCCCTCCCCGAACGAGCCGGAGGCCGATCGATGGCGGGCGGAACGCCGCCTGATCGACCTCCACCTGCACATCGAGGCCGCCCCCGAACGCATCGAACAGGCGGTCCGGATTCTGGATCGGTCCGGAGTCGGGATTGGTGTGAATCTCTCCGGCGGCACCGTCACCCGCCAAGAGAAGGAACCCTCGGTCTTCGAGCGGACTCAGGAACTGTTCGAGAAAGTCGCCCCGGGCCGGTTCCTGCAGTACTTCAACCTCGATTACACCGACTGGAATCTTCCGGATTTCTCCGAGCGCGCCGTCCGTCAGGTGGAGGAGGCGCATCGGTTGGGCGCGGCGGGGCTCAAGGAGTACAAGCGCCTCGGGCTCTACCTGCGGGACGGTGCAGGTGCTTTGTTGCGCATCGATGATCCCAAACTGGACCCCGTCTGGCGCCGTTGCGGCGAGCTTGGCCTGCCGGTGAGCATTCATGTCGCGGATCCCAAGGCGTTCTGGCTGCCGTTCGATTCCACCAACGAACGCTGGAAGGAACTGAAGGATCATCGTCCCTGGTGGTTCGGGGATGCCAAGGTCTACCCGGCCCGGGAGGCACTGCTCGAAGCCCTGGACCGTGTCATCGCACGGCATCCAGGCACCACGTTCGTCTGCGTGCATTTTGCCAACAACGCCGAGGACCTGGAGTGGGTGGAACAGGCCCTGGATCGTCGGCCCAACATGTGGGCGGACTTGGCCGCCCGAATCCCCGAGGTCGGTCGGCACGCCCCGGACAAAGTTCGGAGGCTCTTCGAGAAACACGCCGACCGGATCGTGTTCGCCACCGATTTTCAGGTGTACGCGAAACTCATTCTGGGCAGCAGCGGGGACGACGAGCGCCCCACCGACGACGACGCGGTGGCCTTTTTCGAGAAGTACTGGAGGTTCCTGGAGACCCGGGACCGTGATTTCGCCCACATGACCCCGATCCAGGGGGATTGGACGATCAGCGGGATCGGGCTTTCGGCGCCGGTGTTGCGGAAGGTCTATTTCGACAACGCGCGGCGACTGCTGGCGCGGTCGCTACCCTCACCGGTGTTGCGGGCGGTGCGCATCGAGGAAGACGAGGTCGCGCGGTTGATGGCTGATGATCCTGGTACGGGCCCGCTGTGGGCCAAGGCCCGGCCGGTCTGGCTGGAGCAAACGGGTAGCGACGGTCGGGTGCGGGCGGATTTGTCGACGGAAGTGCGCGCCGTGTGGTCGCCGAAGCACCTGCATCTTTCGTTTCGGGCGCCGTTCACGACCCTGACGACCTTTGAGCCGGCGGAGGCGAAGGAACGCATCGGTCTCTGGGAAAAGGACGTGGTGGAGGCGTTCATTGGGAGCGATGCGAAAGAGATCCAGCGTTACGCGGAGTTTCAGGTGGCTCCGAACGGGATGAAGCTGGACCTGAAGCTGGACCTTCCGAAACGCGACTTCGAATGGGACAGCGGCATGACGGCGGGCGCCTCGGTGGACGCCACCCGGAAGGTGTGGTCGGCGAGAATGTCGATCCCGTTGGCTTCCCTTGCCGAACTGGCTCCCACCACCGGAACGCGGTGGCGGATCAACCTGTTCCGGTGCGACTACGCGAACAACGCCTTCCTGGCCTGGCGCCCGACCCTGGACCGGTCGTTCCACGTGCCGGCGCGGTTTGGAGTGCTGGAATTCGTGGACTGAACTCGGTCAGGAGGCGGCAGGGACGGTCTTCCGGACGCCTTTTTTGGCGGCGGGCGGCTTGGCCGTGAAGGCGTTGAATTCGTGGCGAAAGTGGGGAGGGATGAGTGCCTTGAACCGAGCCGCCTTGGGCTGGTCGAAGTCCGATTCGAGAATCTGGGCCACGGCGTGAAGGCGGGCTATCACGGCAGACTGTGCGTGGGGAATGGCCAGATCGAGCAGGTCGCGGATGGGGCGCAACTCGGTGCTCAACTCCCCCATCAATTCCGGGATGCCGAGGCCGGTCTTGGCTGAGACGAAGACCGCCTTCGGGTACTGTTCGCGGAAACGCTGGACCGAGGCGTCCGCCCCCAGGCAATCGATCTTGTTGAAGACCATGAGGATCGGTTTCTCGGACGCATGGATTTCCGCGAGCACGGTGTTGACGGCGTCGATCTGTTCGTCGGCTTTGGGATGGCTGACATCGACGACGTGGACGAGGAGATCGGCTTCGACGACTTCCTCGAGGGTGGCTTTGAACGCTTCGACGAGCCGGTGGGGGAGCTTGCGGATGAATCCGACGGTGTCGGAGAGGAGGACGTTCTGGTTGGTGGGGAGGCGGAGCCGGCGGGTGGTGGGGTCGAGGGTGGCGAAAAGCTTGTCTTCGGCGAGGGCGCAGGCGCCGGTGAGGGTGTTCAGGAGGGTGGATTTGCCGGCGTTGGTGTATCCGACGATGGAGGCGAGCGGCCACTGGTGGCGTTTGCGGCCTTCGCGCTGGGTGGCGCGGTGACGGCGGACGGCGTCGAGTTCGCGGATGAGTTTGTCGATGCGCTCCTGGACCTTGCGGCGGTCGGCTTCGAGCTGGGTTTCGCCTTCGCCGCCGCGCATGCCGATGCCGCCTTTCTGGCGTGAAAGGTGGGTCCAGAAACGGGTCAGGCGCGGCAGAAGATGCTGAAGCTGGGCGAGTTCGACCTGCAGCTTGCCTTCCCGGGTGCGGGCGCGCTGGCCGAAGATGTCGAGGATCAGCTGCGTCCGGTCGAGGATCTTGAGTTCGAAGACCTGTTCGAGGCTGCGGCTCTGGCCGGGCGAAAGTTCGTCGTCGAAGATGACGGTATCGATCGATTCCTCGTGGCAGCGGACCGCGAATTCCTGGGCTTTGCCAGGACCGATGAACGTCTTGGCGGTGGGTTTCTCGATCTTCTGGGTGCCGGTTCCGACGACATCGGCACCGGCGGTCTGGGCGAGCTGACCGAGTTCGGCGAGGGAATCCTGGACGTCCCAGTCGGATCGCGACTTGAACTGGGCGCCGATGAGGAAGGTGCGTTCGCTGGTTTGGACGGCGTTTTCGGAGACAAGGGCCTTCAAGTGCTGGCCGTTCTAGCGCCAATGGGCGGGATTGCGCAAGGGGGTGAAGACCCCGGTTGCAAGGCCCGGGTTCCTTGACGGACCCTTGGCCCCCCGTATGCTCGCCGTCCCGCTGGTTCTCCGGCGGCCCGAACATCGAACGTCGATTACGAACCCTGGACCCATCCCATGATCAGCATCTGCGAAATTGTAGCCCGCGAAGTTCTTGATTCCCGCGGCAACCCGACCGTTGAAGCCGACGTCGTCCTGGTGGACGGCACAGTGGGCCGCGCGGCCGTGCCCAGCGGCGCCAGCACCGGCGAGCACGAGGCGATCGAACTGCGCGACGGCGACAAGAAGCGCTACCTCGGCAAGGGCGTCAGCAAGGCCGTCAAGAACGTCATGGACAAGATTGCCCCCGAACTCGAGGGCATGGACGCGCTGGACCAGGTCGCGATCGACCGGACGATGATCGAATTGGACGGCACCGAGACCAAGTCGAAGCTCGGCGCCAACGCGATTCTCGCGGTCTCTCTGGCCAACGCCAAGGCGGCGGCCCACGCGGTCGGACTCCCGCTCTTCAAATATCTGGGCGGCACGAACGCGAAGGTCCTGCCCGTGCCGATGGCGAACGTGATCAACGGCGGAGCGCACTCCGACGCCCCGATCGATTTCCAGGAATTCATGGTCATGCCCCATGGGCTGCCCGATTTCAGCGAAGGCTTGCGCGCGATCACGGAGATCTTTCACGCGCTGAAGTCGGTGCTGAAGAAGAAGGGCCTGAGCACGGCCGTTGGTGATGAAGGCGGTTTCGCGCCGAAACTGGACAGCGCCGAGGCGGCCCTAGACGCGATCACCCAGGCCACGAAGGATGCCGGCTACAAGATGGGCAAGGACATCTTCCTGGCCCTCGATGTGGCGAGCTCGGAGTTCTACAACAAGAACGGCTCGTACACCTTCAAGAAGAGCTCGGGCAAGACCCTGTCCGGCGAGGAACTCGTGGAGTTCTACGTGAAGCTCTGCGCCGACTACCCGATCGTCAGCATCGAGGACGGTTGCGCGGAGGGCGACTGGGAAACCTGGAAGCTGCTCACCGACAAGCTCGGCTCCAAGGTTCAACTGGTCGGTGACGATCTGTTCGTCACCAACGGGAAGTTCCTGCAGCGCGGCATCGACACCGGCACGGCGAATTCGATTCTCGTGAAAGTGAACCAGATTGGTTCCCTCACCGAGACGCTGGACGCGGTTCAATTGGCCCAGTTCCACGGCTACAAAGCGGTGCTGAGCCATCGTTCCGGTGAAACCGAAGACGCCACGATCGCTGACATCGCGGTGGCGACCAATTGCGGCCAGATCAAGACGGGATCGCTGAGCCGCTCCGATCGGTTGGCCAAGTACAACCAGCTCCTGCGCATCGAGCAGTTGCTCGGCCGGGACGCGGTGTACGCCGGCCGCAGCGCGCTCCCCAAGGGACGCTAAGCGGTCTCTGAAAATTCCCACGCGGCGGGCGGGAGGACGACAGGTGCCTCCGCCCGCCGCTTCGTTTTCAGTGCCCTCCGGTGACGGTGTAACCCTCGCGTCGCAGGTCCTCCGCGAGGTCGCGTTCCATCTGCTGCGCGGCTTCGAACGGCATCGGATTGAGATGCTCAAAGAGCGCGTGAAGCAGGCGCCGTCCGTGATGGTGGACCACCGAGGCGTCCTTGTGGCCGCGACGATGGTTTTCAAAGCGCTCTTCCGGCGACAGACCGGTCATGCCGACGTAAACGCAGGGCTTCGAGGAATCGCGCCGGGGATTCTCGGCCCGGACCCAGGGAAAGGTCCCGACGATCGGGTCCAGTTCCACGACGTAGACGTTGTGGTGATGGGACGGTCCGCGCGGGAACCGTCGTCGGCGTTCACGGGCTTGTTCCGCTCGAACGCGCAGGCCGCTCATTTTTTGGCGGGACCGGGATCCGGGCTGGGCGGCGGGGTGAAGGCGCTGTCGAGGGCGCGATCTAGGTCTTCCAGCGAGACCCGTTGCATGCGACGCGGGGCAGGGGCGGCGGGCGGTGCCGCGGGGCGTGGCGGTGCAGGTTTCGGGGCGGGGGCTGGTGTCGGGGCCGGTCTGGCGGATCGCTGTTGGCCTGTGCCGGTGGCGTTGGCGTGGGGTGAGGCGGCAGCGGGTGACGGACCGGTGCCGGGGCGGGCGTTGGCGCGTGCCGCGGCTTCGGCTTCGGCGGTGACCCGGGCTTCCGCGGCGAACCGCGCCCGGGCGGTGTCGAACGTCAAGGCCGCGTTGAGGAACGGCCTGAGCCAGTCGGCGACACGACGTCGGTGCTCGGGGGTTTCCGGGAAGTCAATGAGCACGACCCGCTGAGTTTGGCGCGACTGCACGAGGGCGGGGTCGAGGCCGACGAAGGCGGCGAGCATGGCGCGCCAGTCGCCGGATGCGGACGCTCGCCCTTCGGAGGGCACGCGCAGGTGGACCCGTTCGTTGTGGATCCAGAGCAGCCAATTCTGACCGCGGGCGCGCTGGACTTGGTCGAGCAGGCCGTCGGTGTGGACCACGACCGGGTCGGGCGCCGTGGAACGCTGTTGTTGGAGCAGGGCGGATTCGGGTGCGAACGCCCGGGTGCGACCGGATTCGGCGAGATGGGTGCGCAGTCGACGTTCGATTTCGACGGCATCGGGGGAAAGCGGAAGGCCGAAGTGGGCGGCGAGCCGGGCGGGAAGATCGCGGCAGCCGGTTTCGTCGATGACCTTGATCCCGAGGGCGTCGGCCAGCTGTTGCTCGACGGGTTGCAGGGCATGGCTGGGCCGGACCAGCAGCCAATCGGGGGTGAGACCGCCGAGGTCGCGGCGTTCCTCGGCGGCGCGCAGGATATCCGCAGCCAGGGGTGGCAGGGTGGTGCTGGAGGTGGTCTCCGGTTCCGCGGCCCCGGTGGCGGATTCCAGGCGGGCATCGATGACCAGAAGTCGGCCGCCGTGGTGGATCCACAGCGAGGGGTCGGCGGGGGCGGTGGCCGGGGAGTTCGATCGGGCGCGGCGGGAGCCCTGCACCACGTTCTTGAGGCCGAGATCGAGCACGAGGGAGCCGAGATACCGGACGAAGAGGACGGGGGCGGATTCGGCGGCGAATTCGGGAACGGCGTTGGCGAACGCCTGTTTCCAGTCCCAAGCGGCCGTCATGGCGGCGGCGGTGAGTGGGACGAGTGGCAAGGGTTTGACCGGTGTGGCGGACAGCGGGGAGGGAGACGGAGTGTCGGCGGTTTGGGCCCGGACGAGGTCGACGATGGCCAGTTCGTCGGATTCCTCGCGGCGGAAGGCAGGGAGGGCTTCCGCTTCGATTTCGGCCCCGGCCGCTGCGCGTCGGAGTTCGAGCCAGTTGCCGTTGGGCTGGCGTTGGATGACACGGCAACCCGGGAGCAGCAGGAGATCATCGAGTCCCCAGGAAGCGGTGGTGCAGGCTCCGGGCAGCTGGAAGATCCAGGGCTGGTCGGGTGCATCCTTTTGCCATGCAGCCAGTTGACTGCGGATGGCGTCGGGGGAGGCGCCAGCCTCACGCCGTTCGATGCGCACACCGGGACAGGCGGTGCGCACCACGCGTTCGAGCAGCGCTGCCGTGGCGGCAGGCCCACCGGGAGGGCCGGATTTCTCGAGGTGAAGAATGCTGAGGCGTTGAACCGGTCCTGCGTGGCGATGCCAGTGCAGAATGGCGGTGAGGTGCGGCCAGAATTGGTCGGCGGCGACAACGACGGCCGCTAAATGAATCCCCGAGGTCATGCAAAAGACGGACATTGTGGCGGGCGGCGCGGCGAACTCAATGCCCTAGTTGCCTCGGTTTCTTGCCACGGGGATCTGCGATCCGCTAGGGTGCGCGTCCTTTATGAAGGCGGCTTCCAATGAATCGTTCGTGGCGTCTCATGTCCGGGGCATACCCCGGTCGGGGATCCGCGAGTTCTTCGACATCGTGGCCAGCCAGAAGGATGTGATTTCGCTCGGGGTGGGTGAGCCCGACTTTGTCACTCCCTGGCACATCCGCGAGGCTGCCATCTACGCCCTTGAGCAGGGCCGGACCAGCTACACCTCGAATCTCGGCACGCCCCAGCTGCGGGCGGCCATCTCGTCGCACCTGGCCGAGAAGTTTCATGTCGAGTACGACCCGGGTCGGGAGATCCTGATCGCGGTGGGGGTGAGCGAAGCCATGGATCTGGCGTTGCGCGCGGTGATCGATCCCGGCGACGAAGTCATCTTCCACGAACCCTGTTACGTCAGCTATTCGCCGAGCATCGCGCTGGCTCACGGCGTGCCGGTCCCGGTCATCTGCCGGGCTGAGGACGGGTTTTCGGTGAAGGCTTCGGCGATCGAGGCGGCCGTGACGCCCAAGTCCAAGGTCCTGATGCTCAATTTCCCGACCAATCCGACGGGCGGGACCATGACGCGGGCGGAACTCGAGCAGATCGCGGCTCTCGCGAAGAAGCATGATCTGGTGGTCCTGACCGATGAGATCTACGCGGAACTGACTTTTGAAGGGGAACACGTTTCCATTGCGTCGCTGCCCGGGATGCGGGAACGGACCATCTTCCTGCACGGCTTTTCCAAGGCCTACGCGATGACGGGGTTCCGGATCGGATACGCCTGTGCGCCGGTGGAACTGACCGAGGCGATGATGCGCATTCACCAGTACTCGATGCTGTGCGCGAGCATCATCAGCCAGGAAGCGGCGCTGGAGGCGATCCAGCATGGCGAACCCGACACCGTGGAAATGCGGGAACAGTACAAGCTGCGCCGCAACTACATCGTCAATGCCTTCAACTCGATGGGGTTGAAATGCCATCTGCCGCGCGGTGCGTTCTACGCATTTCCTTCGATCGCGGGCACGGGAATGAGCTCGAAGGAGTTCGCCGTGCGACTGTTGCAGGAAGAGAAAGTCGCCGCCGTGCCAGGCAGCGCCTTTGGCGCGTGCGGTGAAGGTTTTCTCCGCTGCTGCTATGCCACGTCCCTGCCTCAGATCGAGGAAGCGATGTTGCGCATGGATCGTTTTGTGACCCGGGCCCGGCAGGCGGGAGGCTGAACGCGGCGCCCGGCGGATTCGCCCTTCTACCGGGGGCCGGCCTCGCGCATGATCCGACCATGTCTGGCGTCTTGGCCATTGTTGGCCGCCCCAATGTCGGGAAATCGGCTCTGTTCAACCGTATCGCGGGACGGCGCATTGCCATCGTGCATGATCAGCCGGGAGTGACCCGGGATCGCATCGCCGCGGAGGTGGAATGGGAGGGGCGACCTTTCACCCTGATTGACACCGGTGGCATTGGGCTGCGCCGCGGGGAGAAGGTGCAGGACGTCATCGTGCGCGCAGCGCTGGAGCAGGTGGAACTCGCCATCGAGTCGGCCTCGGCCATCCTCTTCGTGGTGAACGTCCAGGAGGGTTTGGTCGCTCTCGATCAGGAGGTTGCGGTGCGATTGCGGGAGGCCGGGAAACCGGTGCTTCTGGTGGTCAACAAGTCGGACAACGATCTTTCCGCCGCCGAAGCCGTCGATTTTGCACGGCTGGGTTTCGAGCGCGCGTTCCCGGTGAGCGCCATTCATGGACGCGGCATGGAAGCCCTGTTGCGGTCCGCTCTTGAACTGCTTCCCGAGGAAGTGGTGGATTCGACGGAA
>CAUJJW010000325.1 GCA_963205105.1 Verrucomicrobiota bacterium
TCGCCGACGCCGCCATCGCGTCCATGAGCGGCAGCACCTCCCAACCCAATCTGAATTCCATAGTCGCGGCTCTCCAGCATCACCCGCGCGACACCCAGCTCGACCCGGCCGCCCTCGGGGAATACTCGGATTACTGGGAACACATCCGCGAGTACTACACCCCGTTCGACACCGCACCCAAGACGGGCAGCGCCGAGGTGTACCTCCACGAAATGCCGGGCGGGCAGTACACCAATCTCAAGGAACAGGCCGCTTCCATGGGCCTTTCCCATCACTGGCCCGAAATCGCCCTCACCTACGCCGAGGTCAACCAGCTGTTCGGCGATATCGTCAAAGTCACACCCTCCAGCAAGGTCGTGGGCGACATGACCATGTTCCTGGTCACCCGCGGCATCCGGCCGGCAGACGTGCTCAACCTCGAACCCGGCTCCACCCCCTTCCCCGAGAGCGTGGTCGACATGCTCGCCGGCGGCCTGGGTTGGCCTCCCGGCGGATGGCCCGCCGACCTCCAGCGGATCGTTCTGGGCGAGAAGCGCGCGGCGGAAGCCCGCAAGCTCTGTGAAAAGAACATCGTCCCAGGCGCCGTCGCCACCCCGGCCAACTTCGACAAAGTCCGCCGCGAACTGGCGGACAAGCTGAAACGCGAACCGTCCGAGGACGATCTCTACAGCTACCTCATGTACCCGCAGGTGTTCCTGGAGTTCGCCCGCCACGTGCGCGAATTCAGCGACGTCTCCGTCCTGCCCACTCCCGCCTTCTTCTACGGCCTCCGCCGGGGTGAGGAGATCAGCGTCAGCATTCAGGAAGGCAAAACCCTGGTCATCCGACTGATCAACGTTAGCGACCCGGACAAGGACGGTCGGCGGACGATCAGCTACGAGCTGAACGGGATGACTCGGGAAGCCTTCATTTCGGACAAGAAGGTCACCCCCCAGACCAAGAGCCGCGCCAAGGCCGACCTGACCGATCCCTGCCAAATCCCGGCTCCCATTCCCGGACTGGTCGCGACATTGGCCGTGACCGTCGGCCAGAAGGTGGCCAAGGGCGACAAGCTCCTCATGATGGAGGCGATGAAGATGCAAACGACCGTGACTTCCCCGGTCGACGGCGTCGTTCAGGCCTTGCACGTCGCCATTGGCGACACGGTGGCCAGCAAGGATTTGCTGCTGACCCTAAGAAACTGACCCAAGCCAAGGAAAGGAACCACCCATGGGCGTGATGCACGAAGTCGATTACGAGATCCACGGCAGCGAGATGCAGTTCGTCACTGTGGAATTGGACCCCCAGGAAGCCGTGGTCGCCGAGGCCGGTGGCATGATGTACATGGAACCCGGCATCGAAATGGAGACGATCTTCGGCGATGGATCCCAGCAGAACACCGGCTTTCTCGGCTCGTTGCTCGGCGCCGGCAAACGCTTGCTGACCGGCGAGTCGTTGTTCATGACCGTGTTCCACAACCGCGGTCCGGGGAAGCAACACGTCGCGTTTGGCGCTCCTTACCCGGGCAAGATCATCCCGATCCATCTGAAGGACATCGGTGGCGAAATCCTCTGCCAGAAGGACGCCTTCCTCTGCGCCGCCAAAGGAGTCAGCGTCGGCATCGGCTTCCAAAAACGACTGGGCGCCGGCCTTTTCGGTGGCGAAGGGTTCATCATGCAGCGCCTCCAGGGCGATGGCTGGGCCTTCATCCACGCGGGCGGAACGCTGGTCCAGCGCGACCTGGCCCCGGGCGAAATGATCCGGGTCGACACCGGTTGCGTGGTCGCCTACCAACCGTTCGTCGACTTCGACATCCAGTACGTCGGCAAGATCAAGACCGCCCTGTTTGGCGGCGAAGGGTTGTTCTACGCCACCCTGCGCGGCCCGGGCCGGATCTGGCTTCAATCCTTGCCCTTCAGCCGGCTCGCCGATCGTATCTACTCCGCGTCGGCCAAGGCTGGCGGGAGCGGGGGACGCGGCGAAGGCTCGCTCCTCGGCGGAATCGGCAGAATGTTGGACGGCGACAACTCGTAACTCCTTTCGGCATGAATCACTTCAACAACCCCGCCTCCCCACACCGATTTTGGGAAGAAGACCCCTGGCGCGTCCTCCGCATCATGTCGGAGTTCGTGGACTCCTTCGAACAGATGTCCCAGGTGCCCGCAGGGGTCACCGTCTTTGGGTCGGCCCGAACCCCCGCCACCGATCCCTACTACCTCGCGGCGGTGGAAATGGGCCGCATGCTCGCGAAGCACGGCTTTTCCGTCATCACCGGTGGCGGTCCGGGCATCATGGAAGCCGCCAACCGTGGGGCCGCCGAAGTGGAGCGCGCCCTGTCGGTCGGCCTGAACATTCAGCTCCCTCACGAGCAGGAGGCCAACCGATACGCCGGTGTGAAGGTCAATTTCCGCTATTTCTTCGCGCGCAAAGTTTGCCTCGCGAAATACAGCACCGGCTTCGCCTATTTCCCCGGGGGGTTCGGAACCCTCGACGAATTCGCCGAACTGGCGACACTGGTGCAAACCGAACGCATTCCGCGGTTCCCGCTGGTGTTCATCGGCAAAAAACACTGGGAAGGCCTCATCCAATGGTTCAAGGACACGCTCGTTCCGGGTGGCATGATCTCCCCGGAAGACGTCCAACTGTACCATGTGACCGACAGCATCGAGGAGGCCGTCGACCTCTTCCTCGAATTCCGGCGCAAGATGGGCACCCCCCACCGCGCTCCGCCGGCGTTCCGTTGAACCCGCCTCACTGGTTATCGCCCCGCATAGCATCTCATTTGTGCATCACCTCACCCGCCTCGATCACGGGCTCACCGTCGCCACCGCGGAGATGCCCCACATGGCCAGCGTCAGCGTTGGCGCCTGGGTCGGTGTCGGTGGGCGCCACGAACCCGCCCACATCAACGGGGTGGCTCATTTCATCGAGCACATGCTCTTCAAGGGAACCCGGCGCCGTTCCGCCGAGAAGATTTCCCAGGATGTCGAGGGCATCGGCGGTTACCTCAACGCCTTCACCAGCGAAGAACACACCTGCTTCTATTCAAAGGCGCTCCGTGACCGTCTCGACGACCTCGTCGACGTCCTCTTCGACATGCTGCTCAACTCGCGATTCTCGAGTCCGGACATCCGGCGTGAACGCGAGGTGATCCGTGAGGAGGTCTCGATGTACCTCGATCAGCCCCAGCACCACGTGCAGGAGCTGTTCAACGAGATCATGTGGCCGGACCATCCGCTCGGCCGCCCGCTCACCGGCACCTTCGAAACGCTCGAAAAGATCGGGCGCACCCAACTCCTGGGCTTCCTGCGCTCCCATTACACCGCCCCTTCACTGGTCGTCGTCGCCGCTGGCGCCGTGCGCCATGAGGACGTTGTCGAAGCCGTCCGCCGCCGTTCCCGACGCATCCCGGGCAGGCCCCGCGCCAAGACCGCCCCCTTCACCGGCTCGCGCACCGCTCCCGCCATCCGTCTCTTTCGCAAGAAGACCGAGCAATCGCAGATCGCCATCGGATTCAGAACCTGTTCCCGCAGCGATCCCCGCCGGTTCGCACTCCGCCTGCTGAACATCATCCTGGGCGAGAACATGAGTTCCCGGCTTTTCCAGATCGTTCGGGAGGATCGTGGGCTCGCCTACTCCATCTACAGCACGCCCAGCCTGTGGGAGGACGTGGGGGACATCGTGGTCTCAGCCGGCCTCGATGCCGCCAAGATCGAACCCGTCATGCACCTCATCATGCGGGAATTTGAACGCCTCACCGTCAGCAAGATCTCACCCTCGGAACTCAGGCGCTCCCGGGACTATGCCCTGGGCCAAATCGATCTCGCCCTCGAAAACACGGAACATCACATGATGTGGCTCGGCGAACAGCTCATCGGCTCCGGCCGCCTGATCTCCCTGGAGGAGGCACGCCACCAGGTCACTCGCGTCGACGCCGAAGCCATCCGCAGCGCCGCCCGCGATTTCTTCCGCCCGGAACGCTGCGCCCTCGCGGTCGTCAGCCCCATCCGATCCGACGCCGTGCTCCGCAAGGCGCTGAGCCGCTGATCGCCCCACCGCGATGCCCACGCTCGTCGAGCTCGTTCCGACGGCGCATTCGCCCGAATCCCTGGTCGCCATCCTGCGACACCAGGGAACCCCCGGCCTGGTCCTCCTGCGCAGCAGCTGCTTTGAGATTCCGGAGGCCCGCTATTCCTTCCTTACCGCACAACCGTTTCTGACCCTTCGCGCCTACGGCTCGCGTTGCGAACTTCACAGCCGCGGTTCGCAATCCTCGTCCCATTTCGGAAATCCCTGGCGCCTGCTCGAAGCCCTGCTCGCCCGCTACGAATTGCTGGACGAAGTCGATCTCCCGTTTCCACTCGGCGGCGCCTTCGGTTACTGGGGCTATGGACTCCGGCGGTTCGTCGAACCACGCCTGGGCGCCGGGCCCATGGACGATCTGGAAATGCCTGACGCCGTCGTCGGGTTCCATGACAGCCTCGTGGTCTTCGACCATCACACCGGCCAGACCTGGGTCGTTGCCACCGGAATTCAACCCGACGGGTCCCGCAACGAACGCCAGTCCCGTCGCGACGCGGAACACTGGCGGCGGTTGCTCGAAACCCCGCCCCACCCCAACCCGGCACCAACCACGGCCAGTCATCGACCCGCCTCGACGCGTCCCATGCTCCGATCGTCCCTCGGTCGCGACGCCTATTGTGCCGCCGTGGACCGGGCGCGCGCCTACATCCGCAGCGGCGATATTTACCAGGTCAATCTCGCCCAGCGCTTCGACACCGCGATCGAAGGTGACGCATGGACCCTGTTCCAGAGCCTCTTCTCCGCTTCGCCAGCACCCTTCGGCGCGTTCCTGGATGCCGGGGATTTCCAACTCGCCTCCATTTCCCCGGAACTGTTCCTGCGTTTCTCAGGCGCCCACATCCTCACCCGTCCGATCAAGGGGACCCGGCCTCGCTCCTCCGACCCCACCCGTGACGCCCAGCTCGCCTTTGAACTCCAAACCAGCCCCAAGGAACTCTCCGAGTTGGTCATGATCACCGACCTGCTCCGCAACGACCTGGGGCGGGTCTGTGAATACGGCTCGGTCCAGGTGCCCGAGTTTCTGAGGCTCGAACGATACGCCCACGTCCAACATCTCGTCTCCACCGTGGAAGGCCGGCTCCGCCCGAACATCACCCATCTCGGAGCCCTGGAAGCAGCCTTCCCCGGGGGAAGTATCACCGGCGCACCCAAGATCCGGGCCATGGAAATCATCGACACCCTGGAACCGGTCGCCCGTGGCCCCTACACCGGCTGCGCCGGGTATCTGGGATTCAATCGCGAGAGCCAGTTCAACATCCTCATCCGCACCGCACTCGTCCGCGGCGAACGAGCCTGGTACCACGCCGGCGCCGGTATCGTCGCGGATTCGGACCCGGAGGCTGAATACCTGGAAACGGTCGCCAAGGCCCGGGCGTTTCTGAACGCGACCGCTCTCCCTGCGTCGACCCCCGCACCTTCCTCGACGACCTTCCATCCCCACCCGCCCGCATGATCGTGTACCTCAACGGCCGGTTTGTTCCTGCAGAGCAGGCCACCGTGTCCGTGTTCGACCGGGGATTCCTCTATGGCGACGGCCTGTTCGAATCCGTCCGGGTCTACTCGGGCCAACCCTTCCTCTGGCAGAGCCACGCCCGACGCCTGATTCAAGGTGCCGCCGCGCTTCGGATCCCGCTTCTCACGGACATGGAAATGCTGCGATCCAGCCTGATCGAGCTTTTGGACCGGAACCAGCTGACGAACGCCGTCGTTCGCATCTCGCTTTCACGGGGATCCGGTCCACGCGGGTATTCGATCCGGGGAGCCGATCAGCCGACCCTGGTGATGGCCGCCCATCCCGCGGCCGGCCTGGCCGATTTGCCGGCGCTGGCATGGACCCTCCACACCGCCGGCCACCGACTCCCTGCCGGCGACCCGGTTGCCTCATTCAAGACCGCGAACAAGCTCACCCATATCCTCGCCCGCACCGAGGCGGAGGCTGCCGGGGCCGATGAAGCCTTGCTGCTCAACACGGAAGGGCATGTGGCCGAAACCTCGGCTGCCAACGTGTTTTGGTTGTCCAACCGCACCGCCTACACCCCCCATCTCGATGCCGGCTGCCTGGCCGGGGTGACGCGCGGGTTCGTCCTGTCCCTGCTTCAGACCCAGGGTTGGGAAACCCGGGAGGTGCTCACCGGCCCGTCGGCTTTGACGAACTCGGAAGGGGCGTTCATGACGGTCAGCACCCTGGGTATCGTGGCGATCACTCACCTCGACCGACAACCGATCGCCCAGCACCCCAACCTCAGGGACCTGCGTGAAGCCTACCGCAACGCCATCGGTCACCCGCCGGGCACCGACGGGATTTGCCATTGAAGGACAAGATCCTTCACCTAGATTCACCGCCGGCATGAGTAATTTCCTGGCTCAGGCAACTTCCAGCATGGGAGCGAGTCCGGCGCCCGTGCCCGGGCCGAGCGATGACATGGTCGCGTGCCTGATGCTGCTCCTGCTGGCTGCGGTCATCGTGCTGGGAGCCGTTTGTTTTCTGCTCGTGATTCACTTTGTCGGCCAGCGTCGCGCCGAACACTCAACCGAGGCCCACGAAGAACCGCCTGCGGAGCCTTCGCTGTTCTGGCAAACCGGCGGCATGCTGCTCGTCCCGGCCCGATGGATGGCGGTCCGCGCCTCGACCGTCCGGGAAGTCCGCAACGCACTGGAGCTTTCGAACGCCACCCCCTGCCGGATCGAGGATGGCTTGGCTGGCAACCATCAGCAGGCCTTGTTTTTGGCGCCTCCCATCAACGGATGGGTCCTCATTACCGGACCCGGGGTCCCCGACCCCGCCGAGGACGTGGACGAAGTCTTCCACCTGCTCCGCGCCCTGAGCATCAAGCTGGGCGCCGCTCAGTTCTTCAGCTTCAACCGGGCGCTGGGCCATCACGCCTGGGCCTGGGCCCGCGGCGGGGGCATCGTTCGCGCGTTTGCCTGGGCCGGACACACCGTTTGGAACGAGGGGGAACTCACCCCCGCCGAAGTCCAGTTCCGGCTCCGCTGTCCCGGCTATCAGGATCCTCCCCCCCAGTCCATTCGCGCTCGCGAAGCAATTCTTGGGAACCTCGACAAAGTCGCACTTCTGGCGGCTCGTTGGAGCGTCGATCCCGTCAGCGTTCACCAGCAACTACCGAACGCCATGGGGCTCGCCGGCGAATTCACCCGGATTCGATCCTCATAATTCATGATCATCGTCCTCAAACCCGGCATCACCAAGAAGGAGGAAACCGCCGTCCTCCGCGAAATCCGCAAGCTCGGCTACACACCGCATGTCATGCGAGGTGTCGCCCGAACCGTCGTGGGCGCCATCGGTGACGAACGCACGCACGCCAACCTCGAATCGCTGAGCACCTGGGCTCAGGTCGAGTCCGTCACCCCCATCCAGAAGCGCTACAAACTCGTCAGCCGCGAGGCGCATCCGTCCGATTCCACCGTCACCGCCCGGAAGGTGGTCATCGGCGGAAAGAAATTCCAGGTGATGGCGGGACCGTGTTCGGTCGAAAGCGAGGACCAGCTTCTCCGCACGGCGGTGGCGGTTCGTGAAGCCGGTGCCACCATCCTCCGCGGCGGCGCCTTCAAGCCCCGCACCTCCCCCTACGAATTCCAGGGGCTCGGGGAAAAAGGGCTCAAACTCCTCGCCAAAGCCCGCAAGGAAACCGGGCTTCCGATCGTCACGGAACTGCTCTCCGAGAACCACGCCGATCTCGTGGCCGAATACGCCGACATCCTCCAGATCGGCACCCGCAACGCCCAAAACTTCCAGTTGCTCATCGCCGCCGCCAAGACCGGCAAACCCGTCCTCCTGAAGCGCGGCATGAGCATGCGCATGGAGGAATGGCTGCTCGCGGGAGAGTACATTCTCGCGAACAACAATCCGGGACTGCTCTTCTGCGAACGCGGCGTTCGCACCTTCGAGAATTACACCCGCAACCTGCTCGACTTGTCAGTGATCCCGATTCTCAAGTCCGAGACGCATCTGCCGGTGGTCATTGATCCCAGCCAGGGCACCGGCAAGGCAGCGTTGGTCACCGCCATGTGCAAGGGAGCCGTCGCCATGGGCGCCGATGCGTTGATCATCGAGGTCCACCCCAACCCCGCCGAAGCCTGGAGCGATGGCGCCCAACAGGTCACCCTCGACGGCTTCAAGAAGCTGATGCAGGAAATCCGCCCGTTCATCGCCGCCGCCGGCCGCGAATAATCGGGGGATCGGCGAAGTCACAGCACCGCGGTCGCCATCCAACACGTCGTTCCAAAACGGGCGACAAAACGTTCCCGGATCGCCTCCGCCGTCGAGCCGTCGGAGGTGATCGCAAAGGTCGACGAACCGCTGCCCGACATCAGCACCCCGAGCACGCCCTGTTCCCGGAAGAAATTCTGGAAGACCTGCAACAGGGGATACTTGGGCAGCACCGGCGCTTCCAGCGAGTTGTACAGGGCCCGGCACGCCGCCGATCGATCTCCCGTTCGCACCGTGGCCACCCACTCCGCAGCACGTCCCGGTCGGCCGTTCACCGCCTCCGGGTAGCCGGCCAGGGTGCGATAGGCCCAGGCGGTCGGCACCCCGAAGCCGGGATGCACCAGGATGAGCCCGCAACCCTTCAAGGCCGAGAAGGAGTCCAACGCCTCCACCCGCTCACCCCTCCCCGTCGCCAGGGCCGGTCCGTCCTGCAGGAAAAAGGGAACATCCGACCCCAGCCCGGCTGCCAAAGTCACCAGGCGTTCAGCATCCAGCGGTTGCCCAAACAGATCGTTCAACGCCCGAAGGGTCACCGCCGCATTGGCGCTCCCTCCCCCGAGTCCCGCCGCCAACGGCAACCTCTTCTCCAATCGAATGTCCACCCCCTCGGAAATGCCGGCGGCCGCGAGGAATTGTTCCGCCGCCCGATACACCAGGTTGCCGCCGTCCACCGGCAGTTCCGGGTGGTTGCAGGTCAGGCCGATCCCGGAGGGACGTCGACGAAACTCCAGAACGTCGGTCAGCGGCACCGGCATCATGACCGTCTCCAGTTCATGAAAGCCGTCCGCTCGCCGACCCAGGATGTTCAGGATCAGGTTGACCTTGCAGGGGGAGAGGCGTTCGAGAGTCACGACGTCCGGTCGGCAGAGGGGGATGGGGGAAACAAAAAAGGCGCCAACCCGGGGTTGGCGCCAAAAAATCAAATGTCGGCTTACTGCTCGTCGAGCTGGAACTTGCCGAACGGGTAGAACGGCAGAATCGAACCGCCGGTGATGCCCATCTCGCCGTCCGTGTCCATGGCGCCCGTCGCCGGATAGGAGTGGTTGTAAGAGTCCGGGGTCGCGCCGTATTCGGTGAGACGCATGCCACCGAACGGCTCGGTGTACGTGGTCATCGAGTAGTCGGGGTACATCGGACCGTCGGGGGTGTAGACCGCGTCATAGGTCCATCCACCGCTCTTGGGCCAGGGGGCAAAGAACGTCGCCACTTCGGCCACGCCCAGCGCGGTGCGGGCCACGCTCCGGTTGAAACCACGAATAAATCCGACGGTATTCCCCTTCTGTGTGCCTTCCCACAGCGTCGTCTGTTCGACCGAACGCGAGATCTCCCCGCCCCGAGCAAACTCCGTCATGTTGCTGAGACCACGTCCCAGTTTCTTTTCGGGTCCGGCACAGCCAACCACCAGGGCCGGCACCATAAGCACAGGAAGAAATCGCATCGACTTGGACATGGTCGTGAACATTGAGACGTCGACAGGCTAGCCTCGGGACTTCAGGTGTAAAGCGAGTTCTCGCCCCGAAACCCAACCTTCTTCATTCTTTCGCCGGTTTCGCGACCCAACCAGCCAACCACCCCTCCCATCGCCATGGTTCCTTGGAATATCCGCCCAACTCTGCCAGCTCTCGCGGCCATTGCCGCCACGCTCCTCGTGGGCACCACCGGATGCGTTCACCGGTCCCCCACCGCACCCCTGGAAAAGGCGGACACCTCCCAGGGCTACTATTTTCACACCCACGTCCGGCCCAACAATTCTTCCGACACGCTCCTCATTCTTTGCTTCTCCGGCGGCGGCACCCGCGCCGCCGCCCTGTCGTACGGCGTTCTGGAGGAGCTTCGCCGCACTCAGATCCACCTCGAAGACGGGCCACGACGCCTACTGGACGAGGTGGACGCCATTTCCTCCGTGTCCGGCGGCAGTGTGACCGCAGCCGCCTACGCCCTCTACGGCGATGAAGTCTTCGAGCGTCTGGAACCCGCTTTTCTCCAAAGCAACATCCAGCGCCAACTTCTGGGTCGTATTCTGAACCCGTTTCGGTGGAACAAGTTGTGGTCCAAGACCTACGGTCGATCCGACCTGGCCGCCGAGCTCTACGACGAAGTCTTGTTCCACGGCGCCACGTTCGCCGACCTCGCCAAACGCCCCGGCGCGTTCACGGTCATCAATGCGACCGATATCTCCACGGGAGCCAGGTTCAGTTTCACCCAGTATCAGTTCGACCTGATCTGCGGCGACCTTTCCCAGCTTTCCGTGTCCAAAGCCGTCGCCGCCTCCTCGGCCGTTCCTGGCCTTCTTTCGCCCATCACCCTGAACAATTACTCCGGGCGCTGCGACGCCTGGATTCCCAACCTCGAAGCCGCCCGTTCCCATCTCGTGAACGACAAGCTGCCCAGCCGCAGTCGATTCCACCTCAGCGAGATCACATCCTACATGGATTCGACCAACCGGCCTTACCTGCATCTCGTCGACGGCGGCGTTTCCGACAACCTCGGTATCCGGGCCGTTCTGGATGGCTTGTTGGCCATCGAAACCAATGCGGACATTCGCAATCTCTTCGATTTGGCGTCGGTCCGGCGCGTGGCCTTCGTGGTGGTGAACGCCTACTCCTCCCCGGAGAAGGACTGGGACCGACACGAGCAACCCCCGGGCACGCTCGAACTCGCGATTTCCGGCGCGGCCATCCCCATGGATCGTTACTCCATCGAAACCCAGGAACTCATGCGTGAACAATTGACCCGCTGGCGTGATTCCCAACGCGGCTCCACCAACCGCACCTCGCCTGCCCTCGAATTCTTCCCCATCGAGGTCTCGTTCTCCGACATTCCCGACGCCGAAGAGCGCCGTTTTTTCTACAACCAACCCACCTCATTCGTTCTGCCCGACGCCGCCGTCACCAAGCTCCGGAGTATCGGCGGACGTCTCCTGCGCGAGTCCAAGGCCTTTCAGGAGTTCCTGGCCGACTTCCAGCGACCTCACGCCGCGTCATCGACCGGCTCCAAATGACGAAACCCGCTCCACGCCAAGTCCTCGAGTAAACCGCCCGGCCCACCATTCCTGACGCCAAACCGCCCATGCTTCCCGACTTTTCCGCCGGTTCCTGGGCACTCGCTGGCATCGCCGCGGTGGGCATCGGCATCTCGAAAAGCGGCCTTCCCGGCATCAGCCTCCTGCACGTGGTGTTGTTCGCCCAGTTGTTCCCGGGAATCACCTCCACCGGGGTGGTCCTGCCCATGCTGATCGCAGGCGATCTGGGAGCGGTCTGGCTCTTCCGGCGTCACGCCCAATGGCCTCACGTGGGACGAACACTGCCCCCTGCCCTCGCCGGAGTGGTCGCCGGCTGGTGGCTCATGGGGCGCCTCCCCTCCACCCAGTTCGGCCCCATCATTGGCGGGATCGTGCTCTCCCTCGCGGTGGTCCAACTCCTGCGCGACCTCAAACCCGGCATCTTCCAGGATGTGCCCCAATCCCGCGGCTTCGCCTGGACCATGGGATTCATCGCCGGAGTGACCACCATGCTCGCCAATGCAGCCGGCCCGGTCATGGGCCTCTACCTCCTGGCCGTCGCCCTGCCCAAGGACGCCTTTGTCGGAACCAGCGCCTGGTTCTTCCTGCTGATCAACCTCCTGAAGGTGCCCTTCAGCGCCCAACTCGGCTTGATCACCCTGGAATCACTCAGCTTCAACGCCCTCCTCGTTCCGCTGATCTTCGGCGGCCTGTTCCTCGGCAAGAGCTTCGTCTCCCGAATTCCCCAACGCTGGTTCGACGTCCTTGTCCTCGCCTTCGCCGTCGCCGCAGCGTTCAAATTGCTCCTCAGCCCCCTGGGGCGCTGACCCCAACGATTGACCACGGACCATCCACTCTCACTTCCGATATGAACCCCCATTGGCAAGGCGTCTTCCCCGCCATCACCACCCAAATGCACCGCGACGGCTCCCTCGACCTCGAGGCCACCGCCCGCCATGCCGAAGCCCTGATCGAATCTGGCATCTCCGGCCTCATCTTCCTCGGCTCCCTCGGCGAGAACCAATCCCTGCTCGCCCAGGAGAAACGCGACCTCATCGCCGCCATGATCGAAGCCGTCCAGGAACGCGTCCCCGTTCTGAGCGGCGTCGCCGAAAGCAGCGTCGCCGAAGCCGTCCGTTACGTGGAGGACCTGGAACGACTGGGCGTCGATGGCTTCATGCTGATGCCCCCGATGATTTACAAATCACCGGACCCTCGCGAATCCCTGCACCACTTCCGCACCGTCGCCACCGCCACCGGCCTGCCGATCATGATCTACAACAACCCGATCAGCTACGGCCACGACATCACCCCCGAGTTGTTCGCTGAACTCGCTGACCAACCCAATTTCGTCGCCCTCAAGGAAAGTTCCGGCAACACCCGGCGCATCACCGACCTCCACAACACCGTCGGCGACCGCTACGCGCTGTTCACCGGAGTCGACGACCTCGCCCTGGAAAGCGCCATCCTCGGCATCGACGGCTGGGTCGCCGGTTCCGGCATCGCCTTCCCCGCCGAGAACCAATACTTCTGGGAGCTCACCCGGCGTGGCGAATGGGACAAAGCCCGGGCCATTTACCGGTGGTTCGCACCGCTGCTTCACCTCGATACCCACCCGAAGTTCGTCCACTACATCAAACTGGCGGTCCAGGAGTGCGGCCTGGGCGCCGAGTGGACCCGCGCGCCCCGTCTCCCTCTGGTCGGCGCCGAACGCAAACAGCTCCTCAAGGTCATCCACGACGGCATCGACAGCCGTCCGAAACTCCCCAAAAATACCCGCTGACGCCCCACCTGGCGACCTGCGCTGGGGCGAAGTTCTACCCTCACTCAGCGCTCCCGGCGAAGTCTCCGCGGGCCACCGACCAGTCGTTGCCGAAAAAGCCC
>CAUJJW010000326.1 GCA_963205105.1 Verrucomicrobiota bacterium
GCCTGCTCAAGTACCGTGTCATCGAACTGAGTTTTCTCCGACAAGGCCGTCCCGCTCCCGCACTCGTCCAACTCGCGGTCGAGAAGCTCAGCCCACGATTCCCCGCATCCACCTGGGCCGAGAACCGCGAACTCACCCGCCTGCTCTTGTGGCTGGATGCTCCCCTCACCGTGCCGCGGGTCCTGGATCTCCTCCAACAGGCCAATTCGCAGGAACAACAGATCCATTACGTCGCTCAACTCCGCAACGCACGCACGGGTTGGACCACTGCCGATCGCCGACGCTTCCTCGCCTGGTGGCTGCAACCTCGCGATCACCTCCAGCGTCCCGGTTCCCTCCTGCACTGGTTCCATGACGTCGGCCGCGACTACGTCGATGGAGCCGCCCTCAATCGGCACCTCGAAGGTTTCCGTCGACAGGCCATCCAGGCCATTCCCGAGTCCGAACGGTCTTCTTTCCTCGACCTCACCGATCCCCCCATGGTGGGCGCGCAACTGATCGCCACTGAACCACGCGCTTTCGTCCGGGAATGGACCACCGCCGATCTCGTTCCCTTCCTCGACCAGGTCGGAAGCGGTCGCGATTTCCAACGCGGCCGACGCGCCTTCATCGACACCCAATGCTATTCCTGCCATCGGCTGGGCAACACCGGTGGCAGTACCGGTCCCGAACTCTCCGGCCTCGCCAGCAAGTACGGCCGCCGCGAGTTGCTCGAGTCCCTGCTCGAACCGTCCAAGGTCATCAACGAGCAGTTCCAGAACGTCCGGGTGTTTCTCAAGGATGGCGACGACATCACCGGCCGCCTTGTCCGCGACTCCAACGAGGAAGTGGTGATCGAGTTGGACCCTTTGACCCGGAGCGAACAATCCGTCAGCCGCGCGCTCGTCGACACGATCAAGCCATCCACCGTCTCGCCGATGCCGGAGGGGCTGCTCCAAGTGCTCGAGCGTGACGAGATTCTCGACTTGCTCGCCTTCCTCGAAAGCGGCGGTAAACCCGACGCCCCGGCATTTCGAAGAGCTCCATGACTCTCCATAAACCTATCTAGGCGAGCCATCGCGAGGGTTGATAACGGCTCCCTCACCCCAACCCTCTCCCGGGGGGAGAGGGTGTCGCGTCCTGCCCTCGGCGGCATGCCTGTACTCCGTTCTTCCGAGCCGTCTCAACTCGTTCCAGCGAACGACTGCCTCAACCCTGCAATCTTCGCGGAGCATTTTCTCCTTCTCCCTCCGGGAGAAGGCCGGGATGAGGGCCGCCCGCTCCACTCCTCGCGCCTCGGTTCATGGTCACAATGCGTGTCCAAATTTTAGAAAGCGTTCCTTCCCATGAACCTCCCCTCGTCATCGTACTCCTACTCCTAATCGTAATCCCCCGCCTACCCCGGTTCATGGGCCGTGAGCAGGTCATTCTCGAACAGGAAGTTCTCCACGGCGCCCCACAATCCCAAGGTGGAGTTCCGTCCCCCGTCCTTTCACACTGCCGGACCTATGCCCGCGCCCACGCCTTCATCCCTCCGCGTCGCGTCCATCCAGATGGAGTCCCAACCCGGGGACAAGGAAGCCAATTTCCAAATCCTTGAACGCTTCGTCGACTCCGCCGTCCGCGCCGGCGCTCAGCTCATCGTTTTCCCCGAGTGCTGCATCTCCGGTTACTGGTTCATGCGCCATTTGTCCCCAGACCAACTGGGCCAACTCGCCGAACCCATCCCCGACGGTCCCAGCACCCGGCGTCTGATCGATCTTGCCAGAAAACACCGCGTCTCCATCGGCGCGGGATGGGTGGAGACCGGGCTTAATGGCACATTCCACAACAGTTACGTCGTGGCGCTCCCAGACGGATCGTTCCACCGACACCGCAAACTCCATGCCTTCGAACATGAGCGCATGCGCGGCGGCTCCGAGTTCACCGTGTTCGATCTACCCGGCGGCTTCCGCGCCGGAATTCTCATCTGCTACGACTGCAATCTCATCGAGAACGTGCGCCTCACCGCCCTGCTCGGCGCCCAGGTTCTCATCGCCCCACACCAAACCGGCGCGGTTCGCAGCCGCAACCCCCATCTCATGGGCCTGATCGAACGTGCTGTCTGGGATCGACGCCACACCGACCCGGCCGCCATCGAGCAGGAGTTCCGCGGCGACAAGGGCCGCGGCTGGCTCATGCGCTGGCTGCCCAGCCGCGCCCACGACAACGGCGTCTTCCTCGTGTTCAGCAATGGCGTTGGCGTCGACGACGACGAAATCCGCACCGGCAACGCCATGATCCTCGACCCCTACGGCCGTATTCTCGTCGAGACCAGCCGGGCTGCGGACGCCATGGTGGTCGCCGACCTCGATCCCTCGCTGCTCGCCGAAGCCACCGGCCGTCTTTGGATCCAGGCCCGACGCCCCGAACTGTATGGTCCCCTGACCGTGCCCACCGGCCAGGAACGCGACACCCGCACCCTCAAGTTCATGGAATAAGGGCCACGGGTTTCAGCTTGTCAGGTCACACGCCAACCCGTAAGCACCCCCTGCCAAATTGCGACGGAGCCGTGTCCCTCCGAAATGCGTGCCCCAACTCCCCATCTGGGATCTGCCGCTTTCGAGCTCGAACCGCTTGAAACGAGAATCCTGTTGTCGGCTGCCCCGCTGCCAGCTCCCGACCCGAATGGGACGATCTCCTTCACTCCCACCGTCTCCGAGTCCGCCAGTTCCCTGGTCCAGACGCCTTCGGCGATCGCAGATTCCGAATCGCTCGCCGACGGAGTGACGCTGGAACCTCTCGAAGCCACGACCTCCGTTACTCACGTCCTCGAATCGACCCCGCCGCCGTCGCCAGCGTCCGCCGAGCCCCTCGGTACCGCCACCGCCCCCGCGACCGCGGAAGGGGA
Organism: Verrucomicrobiota bacterium; assembly: GCA_963205105.1. Classification (GTDB taxonomy): domain Bacteria; phylum Verrucomicrobiota; class Verrucomicrobiia; order Limisphaerales; family CAIMTB01; genus CAIMTB01. The sequence continues at coordinate 2,870 of CAUJJW010000326.1, forward strand.
TCACGACGCCTCAGCCGCCGCACCGCCGTCGGTCACCGTGCCCCCACCCGCCCACGACGTTTCTCCGATTCTTCCCGTCCCCTCCGGTCCCTCCATTGCCGAACAACTGACCGGCACTCTCCACTCCGCCAATGGACCGCCCGATTCGGAAATCGTCATCGGAGAGACGCCGCTTTATTCCCAAGCCTCCCTCCTCAATCTTTTCTCCCAGCCCAGCGGCGCACCGCGACGACCGCTGATTATCCTCCCCGGCATCGGGGGTGATTTCGCCGCCACCGGTTTCATCGACGAATGGTACGTACGGCGTGGCATTGAGCCCGAGAAGCTCCAGATCGATCCGCTGGTCGGCGTTTACGACGATCTGATCAAGACGCTTCTCAACGTCGGTTACGTCGAGAACCAGTCCCTCTTCATCGGAAATTACGACTGGCGCATGCTCCCCGGCCCGGTCGATGGCACCATTGACGGCAAGGTCGCCGGCCTCACCGCCGCCAATATCACCGACGACACCTACCAATACGGCGTCGATTACCTTGGCTATTACCTGGAGAAAGCCACCCAGGCCTGGGCCGCCGCAAACGGAGGCGTAGTCCCCACCGACGTCGACCTCGTCGTCCACAGCACCGGCGGCATCGTCGCCCGCTCCTACATCCAGAGCGATGCCTACGGCGGACGCGACGGCTCCCTCGTCCTCCCCAGGGTCCATGACCTCGTCATGCTCGGTGTCCCCAACCGCGGCGCGTCCAAAGCCTGGAATCCTCTCCAGGACGACTGGGACGTCGAAGTCGCCTTCCGGGTCGTCCTTTCCAAGATCCTCGCGCGCGCCTGGGACCGCCTCCAACTCGGTGAGGTGATCACGGGTCCCGACGGCAATATCACCCGTGAAGAGATCAACGCCGCGCCTTCTCCCAAGATCGCCTTCGCCACCCGCTATGTACCCACCATGCGCGGACTGCTGGCCACCTATGACTTTCTGGATCTCGGCAAAAAGGACGCTCAGGGCCGCCCCATTTACGAAAACGTGAATCAGTCGGTTGTGGACCGGAACTCCGGGCTGCTCGACCTCAACGATGGTCTGGACCTGTTCTTCACCATCGACCAGCTGAACGCTTCCGCCGACCACACCGTCACCGTCGAAGGCCGCAAACGCGACCCCAACGCCTTCGTCGACCGTCTGACGGGCGATGCGGTGGTGATGTACAGCGCCGGCCAGACCACTCCGACCCGCACCTTGAAGCGGATCGGTCCCTCGGCTTTGGGCGACGAAGTCCTGACCTTCACCAACTTCTACGGCCGGCTGCCCATCGCCGGTGAAACCTGGTGGCAACCCCTCCCCGAAGAAGCCGCCGGCGATGGCACCGTCCCCCTCGTCTCCAGCCTCGGCCAGTTCGAGCGGGACACCAATCCCAAGGTCAAACGCATCAGCCTGACTCAGAAGGACGACAAGGAAGCCCTCGACCACCTTGGCATCGTGTGGAACGCCGCCGCCCAGAAGATCGTCCTCCAGGAACTGGGCGTCACGTTTGCCGAGTCCAACATTTCCCGCTACAGCGCCGCCGGAGACATCGAAAGCATCGTGCGCGTCCTTTCCCTTGGCATCCTCCGCCCGGATGAACTGGTCAAGGACGCCGCCCTGGACGCCGCGATTCGAGACGGCCTCAAGGTCGGGCTCGACCTGACCAAACTCTGGGCCGAGAAGCTGGAGACCACGGGTTCCATGGCTGAACCCATCCCCGTCCTGGGCCGCTCCATGGGGTCGGTCCTGAATTTCGGCGGCATCATCGAAGCCCTCACCCAGCCCATCATCGACGCTCTCGCCAACCCAGCCGTCACCAAGCTTTCCGAGTGGGTCCAAGCGATTCGCAACTTCATCACCCAACAGCAGAACGGAACTGTCGTCCGTTTCCTCACCGAAGCCCACCGCGTCGTCGGAGGTCTCGTTTCCCTCTCCGACCCCGACCTCGCCAAAGCTCTCGGCCTGACCCCGGCCCAGACCAATCCCGCCTACGCCGAAATTCTCCTCCAGATCCCTCTCCACGCCCGACAGTCCGCTCGCCTGCCCATCGATCTGGGCGCCGATGCCGCCGCCTACGGCATCACGGCCGGCCTCGGCCTCCAGGTGGACGTCACCGCCGAGGTCAAAATCGACCTCACCATCGGCTTTGACCTCGGCTCCGGGGTGGCCGCCAACCGGCGCTTCTTTATCCGGATCGGCAATTTCCAGGCCACGGCCTCGGTGCGCGCCGAAAATCTGAATGCGGAGATCAATGTCGGCATTCTCGGCGCCGCGGTGATCAACGGAAACGTGCGGCTCGCCGCCAGCCTGACCGGCCAACTCGCCAACCCCGACGGCGATGCCCGCCGCAACATCAGCCTCTTCGAACTCGAACAGTATCCGCAGAACAATTTCCTGACCTTTCAGCCGCGCGGCACGTTCCAGGCGCTTCTGCCCCTCCGCGCCACCATCGGAAGCGTCGTCATTCCCGGCAACCCCACCGTCAGTCTCGCAACAGCATCGCTCTTCGACCGCCAGCCACCCCGTGCCTCCCTCAACACCGATTTCCAGCGCCTCTTCGATTTCACCGCCCTCAATGCCGGCGATGTCATCGGAATGATCGACCAGTTCTGTGACTGGCTGGGCACACTGCGCGATTCGGACCTGCTTTCACTGCGCATCCCCTTCGTCAACGGCGCCACCATCGCCACCGCCCTCGACATCAAACAGCCGTTCCTCGAACTCGCCCAGGCCCTCCGCAGCACCGACGGCAAGGCATCTTTCGAAAATCTCCAGCAACTCTCCCGCCGCATCGCCGTCGCCCTCGGCCTCCCCGAAAACAGTCTCCAACCCGTCTACGACCCGGTCGCCCGGACCCTGGTCTATCGCCTCGAAATTCGTCGCGTCTTCACCGCCACCGCCCAGTTCGACCAGTCCGCGTCCATCGGCGAACTCGCCAGCTTCGAAGCCAGCTCCCAGTCCATCGACGCCTCGGGGTCCGTCACCCTCAAGCTCGGCATCGGCCTCGACCTCCGCCCCACCATCGCCGTCCTCCAGGCCCAGCAGCGGGGCCCCGCCACCGGTGTCCTCAGCCGCAACGCCCTCTTCGAGTTGCGTGTCGGTTCCGCCGGCCCACGCACCCTCACCCTCCGCGCCGCCGCTACCAATGGCACCGACGGCACCCCCGCCAACCGCTCCCTCGACGATCTCGTTGCTGATCTCAACGCCACACTCGTGGCCGAGGGTCTGGACGGGTTCGTCGGCGCCCGGCGCAACGGCGATCGCCTCGAGTTCTTCACCCGCGGCGCCGGTCTCAATGCCTACCTCAAGGTGGAAGCCTTCGGCTCGGGGCTGGATGAACTCGGCTTCCGTTCCGGCCAGGAAGGTTACCAACCCGCCGGCAGCCGGTTCTTCGTTCTCGATGACGCCGCCCTCACCGGTTCCATCCAATTCGCTGTCCAAAACCTCAACCTGAGCGCCGTCTTCGGACGCACCGTCGAGGTCGCCGTCCAGAACGCCAGCGGCTCCATCGGCGCCTCCCTCGCCATCAGCCTCGTTGACCCAGGCGCCACTCCCGACGGACGCCTCACCCTTCCCGAACTCGCCGGCAGCCTCGCCAACCTCCCCTCCGTCGTCCGGGTTTCCATCACCGGTTCCGCCAACCTCCGACTGCCGTTGGCCATGAACCCGCCCATTCTCAACGCCCCAGGCACCGGCCCGTCCGCAGTGGTCGTGACCTGGACCGACATCACCCGACCCGACACCCTCCAGATCCGCACCGAAAACATCGATCTCATCGCCGGCCTCGCCGCCACCGGCGACCGCTGGGTCCTTCTCGCCCTCCAGGAGCTTCGAGGTTTCCTCACTTCCCTCGAATCCACCGCACTCAACACCCCGCTCCCGCTCGTCAACCGCAGCGTTCTCGACCTGCTGGGATTCGTCGAAGACATCGCCGCTCGAATCGAGGAGTTCCGTAACCGCCCCGAAAGCACCCTTCAGTTCCTCGAACGCAAACTCGAACTCGCCTTCGGCCTCCCCGACAGCGCCGTTACCCTGTCGCTCGCCAACGCCAGCACCCTGAAGATCAATCTGCGCATCGAGTACGCCACCCGCCTAACTCTGCCCTTCGACCTCGACGTCGCCGCACTCGTCGCCCAATTGCCCGCCAACGATCCCGCCCGCGGTTTCCTGAGCGAGGTCACCCGCATCCTCCAGGCCAGCGGTTCCGGCCAGGTCGTCCTCCAGGCAGGCGTTCTCTTCAACGTCGACCTCGGCATCGCCTTCAACATCGATCCTGCCACCGGCACAGCCTCCGTTCGCCCGTTCCTGGAGGACACCACCCGACTCGCCCTCACCGCCGGGGCCGCCATCAACAATCTGAACTTCCGCGCCGCCGCCGGCCCCCTCTCCCTCGAGATCGCCGGTGGAACCGCCAAGATCGGCCGCAACTGTGATCCAGCCGACAACGCCCCCGCGGAATTCTCCCTCGGCCTCCGCCCCGATCCGACCGATCACCGCTATTACTTCGCCAATGACCTCGGCCTGGAAGACGTCGACATCCGACTCACCGCCGGGGTTTGCGCCACTCTGCCGGTCTTCGTCCAGATCCTGAACACCCGCGAATCCCTCGGAAACGTCACCTTCCGGATCGACAGCCTGGCCGACTTCGCCGCCGGCAAGCCCAACTCGATCGTCCTCACCGCGCCGGATCTTCGCGGCAAAGCGCAGAATTTCGACTTCGCCGACAATCTCGAACTGATCATCGACGGCGTCGACTTCCTGCTCGCCCAGATCCAGAACGGCCTCGAGAGCGATGTCTTCAACGTCACCCTGCCCGTCATCGGCGACGGCCTCGCCACCGCCAGCCGGGAAGGCGTCCGCTTCATCGACTTCCTCCGCACCCGCATCCTGACTGAACTCCGGCGGGGCTTCGCCAATGCCACCACCCGCGGGGTCGCCATCGTTCGCCAGGCCCTCTTCAACGCGGTCGGCCCGGCGGGTCTCAACATTCTCGCCGACACCAATCGCGACGGAACTGTCACTCTTCTGGATATCGAAGCGGTCACCACCGCCTCCGGCGGCCTGGTCGACCAGGTGCAGTTCAATCTCGTTCTCAAGAAGCCCGTCGAAATCTTCCGCGGCGCAGTTCGCTTTGACAGCGGCGTGCCCGCCCTCGGCCTCGACATCGATGGCAACGTCGACCTCAGCCTCGACTTCGAACTCGCCCTCCGCTTCGGCGTCAACCGCCAGCATGGCTTCTACCTCGATACGTCCACCGGCAACGAACTGAAGGTCCGCTTCGCCGCCTCCATGCCCGGCCTCCGAGCCCAGGGCCGCCTCGGCTTTCTCCAACTCGATGTCGCCGATTCCACCACCAGCCCTTCCAAATTGGAGGTGACCTTCGATGTCGATATCCGCGATCCCTTCCCCGGCGCCGCCGATACCGAGAAAAACCGCCTCACCTTCCAGGATCTCGTCCGCGCCAACCTCGATCAGGTCCTCCACGCGGAGTTTGCCGGCGCCGCCAACGTCAACCTCGCTCTCGTCACCAGCTTCGGCGGCAATGCCAATTTCCCCTCCCTCGCCGCTGACTTCGCCCTCAGTTGGTCGTTCACCTCAGCCGACGATTTCCAACTCCGGGTTCCATCGATCGCCTTCAACAATGTCCGCATCAACATGGGCGAGTTCATCGCCCGGTTCGCCAGCGGCATTCTCGACAAGATCCAGCAGTTCATCGAACCCATCCGCCCCGTCATCGAGTTCCTGAACACTCCCATCCCCGGCGTCTCCGAACTGCTCGGCCGCGATTACCGCGTCGTGGACCTCCTGTTCGACGGCGTGCTCGGCGGCGAATCGGACGGCATCCGCATCTTCGTCACTCAGTTCGTGAAGATCGCCGACCTTCTCAACAAGGTCCGTGACTTCAGCGACCCCGGAAATCTCTGGATTCCCATCGGGAGTTTCGGCTTCGGCCAGACCGACATCCGCAACGTCCAGGACCTCTCCCGTTTCATCGAACAGACCGAGGTCCTGAGTGCTCTTCGCGAGCGCCTTCCAGGCCTCAACATCCGCATCGGCGAATTGATCGAGGAAATGACCGACCTCGCCGAAACCGGCTCCGGCATCGTCTTCCCCATCCTCGATGATCCCAAAATCGCCTTCCAACTCCTGCTCGGGAAGGACGTCAGCCTGATCGAGTACCACATGGCGCCACTCGTCTTCGAACGGCAGTTCGAAAAGGCCATCCCACTCCTCGGTCCCGTCGTCGCCTACGTCTCCGGCAACTTCAAGGTCCAGGCCCGCCTGTCCTTCGGCTACGACACCCGCGGTATCCGCCAGTTCATCGAAAGCCGCAACGGACTCGATCTCCTCAACGGCCTCTTCATGCAGGATCGCGATGCCCAGGGGGCCGATCGCCGCGAATTCACCCTCGATACCGGCCTCCGCATCGGCGTCAAAGTCGAAGCCGGCGCCGGGCGCACTGGCGCCGAAGGCGGCCTCCAGGGATTCGGCTACCTCGACCTGCGCGACCCCGACAACGACGGCCGTGTCCATGCCGATGAGTTCATCGAGAACCTCTCCGCCGGCACCGACCTCGGCCGGAAGTTCATTTGCACCTTCGACGCCGGCGGCACGGTGAAAGCCTTCTTCCGCGCCTACGCTGAACTCGGCGTCTGCCCCGCCTGCATCGGCGCCGATTTCCGCGTCGACAAGGTCGTCTTCGACCTCGCCACCAAGGATGACGACTGCTACCGCGATCTTTTCCCCGATCGTTTCGAAACCTTCGCCGTCGACCGCAATGGCACCCGCGACACCGCCACCCCCATCGGCATTGGCCCAGGTCAATGGATCGGCGACGTCGCCATCGGTCGCCCCGATGACGTCGACTTCTACAAGCTGGAGGTCGTTCGCCCCGAAGACGTCGAGGTGCGCGCCGAGTTCAAGCGCGTGCGCGGCGACCTGAACGTCACCGTGACCGACGAACGCGGCCGCCTCGTCGCCCGCAGCCAGAACGTCCGAACCGGTTCCTTCGAGGGCGATGTCGCGCAACTCGGCGTTCTGAATCCGGGCATCTACTGGGTTCAGGTGCGCGGTTCGGTCGTCTCCAGCGCCTACACGTTGTCCGTCGTGCCCGGCCCGCAGTCCACCACCCGCGTCTTCTACCTCAACGACGCCACTCTCGCCGACAGCTACTACACCACGGTCGCCGGCTCCGACGCTCTCGACGGGCGTTCCCCCAAAACGCCCAAAGCAACGCTGGGCGCCATTCTCGCCGCCTATGATCTGGAACCCTCCGATATCGTGGTCTTCGACACCGGCACCTACTCCGGAAACGTGGTGGTTCCTGCCGAAGACAGTGGTTTTCTACTCACGGCCAGCGTCAGCGGTTCCACCTGGAGCCATGACGCCACGGCATTGCGCTTCCTGGGCACCGGCGGTGAATGGATCACGGCGCTGAAGTTTGCGGGCACCTCCAACGCCGCCATCGCCCTCGATTTCGCCGCCGGCTCCCTCCAACGAACCGTCCGTCGGGTCGCCTTTGAACGGAGCGCCCTCGCCCTTCAGGCTTCCGCCGGCGTCGTTCAGTTCTCCAACAACACCATCACCAACGCCCGTGGGGGCATCGTCCTGTCCGGATCGGCCACCGGCTCGTTTCTGAACAACACTATCTCCCTCACCGCCGGCTCCGGTGTCCGGATCAACACCTCGTCTTCAGCTCCATGGGTGTTCGAGGACAACACCCTCCAGGGCGTGGACGCATTCGGAATCGAGATCCTCGGGAGCGCCTCGGCCTCGCTGAAGAGGAACACCATCCAGGCGCGATCCGGTGCGGGCATCGTGTTCGCCGCATCGGGCACCCTCACCGCCGAGGACAATCTCGTCGCCGGCACCACCACCTTCGGATTCCGAACCCAAGGATCCTCATCCCTCACCACCCTCCGCAAGAATCGCATCGATTCCTTCGCCGGAACCGGCATTGCCGCTACCGCCACCGGTAACCTCGTGCTCGAAGACAACCAGATCACGAACGCCGACGCTTTCGGCATCCTCATCGATGGCCCGTCCTCCAGTCGCCTCGTTCGGAACGACGTCACCGTGCGCGGACCCGCCAATGCCGTTCTTGTCGCCACCGGCACCACCCAGATCGAGTTCAATACCTTCCGCGGCACCACCGGCATCGGCCTCCGCCTTGGCCCCGTCGCCAGCCTCCTCACCCCTATCCGCTCGAACACTGTAGCGTTCTCCGCCGCGTCTGAAGCCATCCGCCTCGAATCCCGGACTCCCGTCGGCATCGAGTTGAACACTCTCGGCACCGCCACCCGTTACGGCATTCTCGTCACCGCGTCGTCTTCCGCCACCATCCGCGGCAACACGCTTACCCTCTCCGGCACCGCCGAAGGCATTCACCTGGATGCCGGCGACAATCGCATCGAGGAAAACACCCTGACCGGCTCCGGAAGCATCGGAGTCCTGCTTGGCCCGGCCGCCAACGGACCGGTGCTCAAGAACAACATCAACCTCGCCAATGCCCGTCTTGGCATCCGATTCGATACCGCCGGTTCCGTCCGCATCGAAGACAACACCGTCGGCAACGCCAGCGACTTCGGCATCCACCTCCCCAATGCCGCCTCTTCCACCGTCCTCCGCAACACCGTCACCATCACCGGCAGAACCGCGATCGCCATCCGCTTCGAGAAGGGCACCGGCCAGGTCGACGACAACGTGACTCTCGGAACCGGCCAATACGGCATCTACCTCAGCTCCACCATCAAGCTTTCCAACGCCACCCTTCGCGGCAACCGCCTGCTCAGCGCCGCCAGCCACTCCGGCATCCGCCTCGATTCGGCCGACCCCGTCACCATCGCCGACAACACCATCTCCAACGCCCTCACTTACGGCATTTTCCTTCCGTCCGCCACAGCATCGACAATCCGTAACAACACCATCGTGACCGGTTACAACGGCGTCCCCATCCGCGTCGACGCCGGAACTCACCTCATCGAGAACAACAACGTCACCGTCGATTCCCCCAATCAGCCCGGCATCTTTCTCGCCGGCACCGCCTCCGGCACCATCCGGGGCAATCGCGTCACCGGCGGCCCCGTCCGTGTCACGTCAGGCACCAACCTCGTCGAGGACAATCGCATCGCCGGTTCACGCGACGGATACAATCTTCGCTTCCTCCCCGCCGCCACCGGCCGCATCACCGGCAACACCCTGCTCGGCGCCGGCATCCTCGTCGAAGGCGCCACCACCATCCTGATCGAGCGCAACCAAATCCTTGATGCCCCTCAGGCCGTCAACCTCGCCCAACCCGTCGAATCCATCCTCCGCGGCAATCAGGTCCTGCGCAGCCAGTCCGGTTTCCTGGTCCGATCCGGCAAACTGCTGGCCGAGGACAACCAGATCGAGTTCACCAACAGCAACGGAATCCAGTACGACAGCTCCGCCCGCGATTCCGAAGTCACTCTCCGCCGCAACGCCATCCGGGGCGCCCAGCAGATCGGCGACTACGGCATCCAGGTGCGCGGCGCCCGCGATGCGGTCATCGAAGACAACCTCGTCGCCGGTGATAATTACGGCGTGCTGGTCTTCAGCAGCGAAACCCTCCGAGTCCGGAACAACGAGATCACCTCCAACTTCTACGGCGTCTTCGTCTCCGCTCCCGACCAGATTACCGAAGGCAACCGAATCCTCGGCCTCGGCGACGCCCTCACCCGCGGCCGTGGTGTTTCCCCTGAGTTCGTCAACAACCGCCGTTCCGCCATCGTCCGAAACAACGACGTCTCAGGCTTCCTCGAGGGCATCTACTCCGGCAGCGAAGTCCAGATCTACGGCAACACCGTCCACCACAACGGAACCGGCATCGCCGATCGCGGGATCGTCGGTCTTCCCGACCAGGCGCCCAACATCGTCCATGACAACGACGTCGGCGTCTCGACCTCGAATTCGGGTGTCGTTCAGTTCAACCGCATCTTCAACAATCGTGTCGGCGTGTTCATCCCGGGCGGCCGTACCGTCATCCAGGGCAACGTGATCTACGGCAATCGCGAGGCAGGAGTCCTGGTCCGCAACACGATCGTCGACGTCTTCGCCAACACCATCGATGCCTCCTCCGGCGCCGGCATCGTCCTCAACGAATTCGCCGGCAATGTCCGGCTCCGCAACAATCTGCTCACCGTCGGCAATGCCACCGCGTTCGTCGCCGCCGTCCGAAACCCGTCCACCATCGAGTCCGACTACAACCTCGTTCACCTCCGGGACGCCACGAGCCTCACCGGCTCCTGGTCCGGCACTCCCACGAGAACCCTGGCCGATTGGCGCGCAGCCACTTCCTATGATGCCAACTCCGTCACCAGCGATCCCCTCTTCGCCGACCGACCCAACGGCCGTTACGAATTGCTCCCCGGTTCCCCAGCGGTCGATCGCGGCGACTCCTGGTACAGTCCGCGTCAGAACCTCCCCGATGGCGGTCGCGTGGATGACGTCACCGTCCCAAACTCCGGCCGCAACGACTACCTGCTCACAGACGTTGGCCAGAGTCTCTTTGCCGCCACCGGCCGGGCCCAGAATTGGCGCGGCAACCTGACCTACTGGGGATCCAGCCTGCCCTTCGCGTTCCCTTATTTCGACCGCTCCGTCACGTTCATCAACGTCTCCACCGAAGGCTTCATCACCTTCGCCAACAGTCAGACCTTCCGCGACGCCGAGAATTCCACCGACAAGCTGATCCGCGACGCCCTCATCGCCCCCATGTGGGACAACCTCCGCACCGACGGTCCCGGCGACGACATCTTCTGGGACGCATCCCAACCCGACCGCGTCACGATCCGCTGGAATGCCACCAACGAAACCGATTCCAGCGACGTTCAGTTCGCCGTGACCCTGTTCCGCGATGGTCGCATCCGCTTCGACTACGGCGCCGGGAACACCAACCTGACTCCCACCATCGGCTTCTCCCTGGGCAACGGCATCGCCCATTCATTCGCTCCTTACAACGGTCAGACGTCCATCGGATCTGCCAATTCCCTCGAGTGGTCGTTCCGCCCCGGCTATGTCGACATCGGCGCCCATGAACTCCGCTCCGGCGCCGTCATCGGCAACGGCACGACCCAACGCTCCTTCGTCAGCGCGATTGAGTTTCCCGTCCCCCTACCTGCCGGCGCCACGTTGACGGCCAGCCAGGTCGTCGTCCGAAACACGCTCACCGGCGCGATGATCCCCGCTTCCTCCATCCTGGTGGCCTACGACACGACCAGGCGCTCCGCCCGCGTCACCTTCCCCGGCCTTGCCGGACAACGCCTCGCCGAGGGCCGCTACGAAATCATCGTGCCCGCCGCCGTCGTGAACGGCCCGAACGGCACCACCCTCGCCGCCGATATCCGCCATTCGATTTCCGTGCTGTCCGGCGATGCCACCGGCGACGGCCGCGTCAACGACCTCGATCTGCTCCGTGTGACCCGCGAGCTTCGCCTGCCCTCCGCCCAGCGTTCGCTCGTGGCCGACCTGAATGGGGATAACCGCGTCGACCAGGCCGACCTCGACCTGGTCCGGAACAATTACCTGCGCAGTCTTCCACTCGCACCCAACCCAGCAGCGCTCGCCACCTCCCAGCGCCCACGCCCCGTGTCGTGGCGACTTCACGCCCTCGAACCGTGAACCGATGCCGAATCAAGGCGACGGATGGATCGCCGCCCCCCTCACCCCAACCCTCTCCCGAGGGAGAGGGTGTCGCGTATGACCCACGACGACTCGGCGGCTCTTTGTCGATCGAGCTGCTGCCACCCGCTCTAGCGAACCACCTGCCCAACCCTCCGAAGCCCGCGGAGCGATTTCCCCCTCTCCCGCGAGCGGGAGAAGGCCGGGGTGAGGGCTGCTCGGTGCCTTCCTCGCTCCTCGGTTCATGGTCCCAATGCGCGTCCAAAATTTGGAGGTTTCGGCTCTCGATGAACCGTCGGTCCGTAGCGGCGGGCGTCCCGCCTGCCGTAGAGCCGGGCGTCTCGCCCGGCGGACACAACGCAAGTTCACAGCCCGTGAGCCGTCCGGTATTGGACAGGCGGCTCTCCATGCGGCCGACCTTCAGCATCGCCTGCGCGCTCCTCTCCCTCCTCCTCACCCCCGCGCTGACTCACGCTCAATCCGTCCTCGTCTCCATAAGCCCCGAGAAATCCACCATCACCGTCGGCGAAACAACCACTCTCCGCGTCACCGCCCAGGTGATTTCCACCCTTCGCCCCCGCACTCAACAGATCTTCTCCTGGCACCTCGACCTTGTTCAGGAGTTCGCCGATCCCGTCGAATGGACACCCGCCTCCCTGGCCCGCCCCGCCTCGGACCAGCACCCCACCACGTCGTCCGGTGGCTTCCTCGACGGCAATACGCTCCGGGGCATCTATGACACCTTGACAGGTCTCCCCACCGCGGGTGTCGCCAATCCCGTCCTTCTGCTCACCGTCCCGGTGAAAGGCAGAAAGGAAGGAACCGCCGTTTTCCGGGTGAAAGCCGGTTCGGGTCCGGCACAGCTGAGCAGCGATTTTCTGGTGGCCGGCACCAACCCCGAGGACTTTTGGACCGGCGGCGTCTACTCAGCAACCAACGCCACGACGACGGTCGAAGTCAGACCCGCCGCCCTCGAAGCCCCGAAGCTGACCATCACTCTGGAACCGGGCACACCGGGTTCGGGTCCGACCGTCCTCCTCGATTTCCCGGTCGCCCCCTCCCGAACCTACTCGGTCCAGTCCACCGCCCGCCTCGGCCCGGACGCCTTGTGGCAGAATCTTCCGGGCGCCCCCCACAACACCGGCCGCGCCACGGAACCCCTCGGCCCCGGTTCTCGTTTCTACCGAGTCCTGGTCTCGGACTGATCTCAACCTCCAAGTCATTGAGCAGCACCTGATGGTGGAGGAGTCCGTCCACCCACCCCTCTCCTGAAACCGTGTACATCGATGATCATTTCACCATTCTGCAAGCATGTATCGAGAGCGGCGACTGAGTGAGAAGCTGCAAAAGATGGTTGCAGCGTTTCCAATCACGGTGCTCAGCGGCGCCCGGCAGGTCGGAAAAACCACGCTCCTTCGACACCTGTTCCCGAAGTTCGACTACTTCGTTTTCGATCCGGCAATCGACCTTGAGAATGCTCGAAAAGAACCCGACCTCTTCCTCCGCAATCATCCCGCTCCGCTCATCCTCGACGAGATCCAATATGCGCCCGAACTCGCGGCCTCCCTCAAGCGTCGTGTCGATGCCACCGGTGCACAGGCCGGCCAGTATGTCGTGACGGGGTCGCAACAGTGGCAGGTCATGCGGTCGCTCGCGGAGAGCCTGGCAGGCCGAGCCGTGTTCCTCGATCTGGAAGGTTTTGCCCTGGCGGAAGCCGCTAACTTGGCCAGGAACCCCGGATGGCTGTCACGATGGCTGGAGTCGCCCGAGGAACTCGTCCGAAGCACCGTCACCACCAACAACGCCTTCACCGGTCCGCTCTGGGAGTGGCTGTGGCGCGGATCGCTGCCTGGGGTGCAGGAAATCCCCGTCGACCTGGTGCCGGAGTTCTGGATGAGCTATCAGAGAACGTACATCGAGCGCGACGCCCGACTCGCTGGCGATGTCCACGACTGGCAGCATTTCGGACAATTCATACGCTTGGTCAGCGCGCTGACCGCCCAGGAAATCAACTACAGCGAATTGGGGCGCGAAATCGGCATGACACCGCAGACGGCTCGTCGATGGCTCGCAGTTCTCGCTGGCACCTTTCAATGGTTTGAAATTCCATCCTTCTCTGGAAACGCGATCAAACGCGTCTCGGGAAAACCCAAAGGGCACCTGGCTGATACAGGCCTCGTCTGCCACCTGGCTCAACTGTCCACACCCAGAGCTCTCGGCGGACATCCCCTCCTCGGCGCCATCTTCGAAACAGCCATGGTCCATGAGGTGCGAAAACAGAATGCCTGCCTGCCCGGTAAAGCTTCCTTCTCTCACTGGCGATCCGCAGGAGGCGCCGAAGTTGATCTTATTCTCGAGCGGGACGGTCGGATCATTCCGTTCGAGATCAAAATGACGGCTCACCCCACCCGACGCGACGCTTCCAGTCTCCTGGCCTTCAGAAAATCGTACCCGGACCGTTCCATCGCCAAGGCCGCGGTTCTTTGCGCCACCGAACGGCCATTCTGGATCACCGACGACGTGGCGGCCCTTCCCTGGAACCTCCTTTAGCCGGAGACCATCCCCCCTCGAAACCGCTCCCTTCAACCCGGTTTCGTCTAAGAAATACCGTCCTGAAGTGTCCTGAGTCTGGAGCCCAGCCTCCACCACAACCATGACGACACGCATCCTCCTGATCCTGTTCCTCGCCCTCCTCACAGCCACCGCTCACCGCGCCTTTGCCCTCGCCGGAACGCTCGATCGACCGTCCATCGCTTTTCCGCAGTCCGTTGAGGACGGTTGGCGCGAATCCGTGACCCGCGCGCTGGAGACCGAGGGCGCCCGGTTCCTCGACGGAAATTTCATCAACGCCAACACCACCCTGCGCTACGGGGGAAACACCGATTCCCTCAGCCGCTTTCTCGACCGCCTCGCCCGCTGCAACGGACTCAAACTGCGCATCCGGTTCGATTCCAAGCTCGACGCCGTATGGACCGTGCAACACAACGCCTGGATCGATTCAACGGCCTTCGAAGTGCGAATTAGCCCCGATTCCATCCAACTCGCCGAACTCGTTCTCCCCGAGATCGTCGGCTCATCCGCATCGAAACAGCCCGCCCCTTTCCTCAAGACGCCCTGAATCAACGAGACCGGTAGCGCGCTCCACCTTTGCCGTCGCCTCGACGCGCCAACCTTGTTCTCATCTGGGGCACCCGCACTCCCCCACCATGAGCTCCCCAGGACGCGTCAAAGTCGGGATCATCGGATCCCAATTCCAGGCCGACATCCACGCTGAATCGTTCCGCCTCATGCCCGACGAGGCCGAAGTGGTTGCCGTGGCCTCGCCCACGCCCGGCAACGCCGAAGCCTTCGCCAAGCGCCACAAGCTCCCGCGTTGGTTCACCGACTACCGCCAGATGCTCGCCGAGCCCGACATCGAGATGGTGACCATCGCCGCCCCCAATGCACTCCATGCGCAGATGACCGTCGACGCCGCCAACGCCGGCAAGCACATCGTCTGCGAGAAACCCCTGTGCATGACCATGGAAGAGGCGGACCTCATGATCGACACCTGCCAGCGGAAGGGCGTGTTGCTCATGTACGCCGAAGAACTCTTCTTCACCCCGAAGTACGTGAAGGCCAAACAAATGGCCGACGATGGCGCCTTCGGCCGGATTTACATGGTGAAGCAGAGCGAAAAACATTTCGGACCGCATGCCCCCTGGTTCTGGGACGTGACCAAGTCCGGCGGCGGCGTGCTCATGGACATGGGCTGCCACGGCATCGCCTTCTGCTACTGGTTCCTCGGGCGCCCCAAGCTCAAGAGCGTGCTCTGCCACCTCGGCACCTACGTGCATGCGGACAAAACCCAGGGCGACGACGAAGCCATCTGCATCATCGACTTCGAGAACGGCGC
>CAUJJW010000327.1 GCA_963205105.1 Verrucomicrobiota bacterium
CCGAAGGCTGGACATGGGCGACGTTCGGTCAGTTCTGTCGCGTCCAAGGCGGTTTTGCCTTCAAAAGCGCCGACTACGTCAAAGAAGGCATCCCGCTGGTTCGCATCTCAAACCTCGTCAACGGTCGCGTGCAGGTTGCCGAAGATACCGTGTTCCTTCCGTCCAGCTTCGCGGAAGCGAATCGGGAATTCCAGCTACGGAAAGGCGACGTGCTCATTGCCATGTCGGGCGCGACAACCGGAAAAATGGCGACAATGGAAGATGATTTGCCGGCGTTGCTCAATCAACGCGTTGGACGCTTCGTGCTCTCATCGGCAGAGCTTTCAAACTCAAAGTTCATTTCGTTCTTGGTTCAGCAAATCAGCGCAAAGATTTTGAAAGACGCCTACGGCGCTGCACAGCCAAACATCAGCGCCGGCGAGATTGAAGAAATGCCGGTCCCACTTCCTCCGCTGGCCGAGCAAACGCGGATTGTGGCGGAAGTGGAGCGGCGGTTGAGCGTGGTGGAGGAGTTGGAATCGGTGGTGTCGGCCAACCTCCAGCGCGCCACCCGCCTCCGCCAGTCCATCCTCCAAAAGGCATTCACTGGAGAGCTCTTACAGCACAAATAACGAAACAACCAACGACTCATATGCAAAGAAAGCAAAACTTCCAAACTATTGCATGGTTCTGGGATCTATTTAACCGCAAGTTACTTGATCTTGAGCCGCCATATCAAAGGCGAAGCGTTTGGAATCAGGCATATCGCGATTACTACATAGACACCATCTTGCTGGGGTATCCGTCTCCTGCGCTGTTTCTTTTTGAACGCATCTCTCCAGATGGACAAGCTACGTATTTCGTGGTGGATGGTAAACAGCGTCTCTCGACGATCTTCTCCTTCCTTCGGAATGAGTTCCCTGTGCACGACCAAGCGACAAAAAACGCGCTCCGGGGTGTCTATTTCCGTGATTTGCCGGACGACATAAAGCGCGAGGTGTGGGCATATCAATACACAGTCGAATATCTTCCTAGTGACGAGGAAGGCGTGATCAACAACATTTTTGACCGTATCAATCGCAATATGGCGAAGCTCACGCCGCAGGAACTTCGCCATGCTAAATTCAGTGGGCAATTCATCGCCAAAGCGGAAGATGCGGCAGAACGGCTTTTCAAAGAGCTCGGTGAAAACTTTCCCAACATTGCGTCACAACAAAAGCGGCAAATGAAGGATGTAGAATTGGTCGCCAATCTCTTACTTCTCTTAGAACTCGGACCACAGGGCTACTCGGCGTCTCAACTTGATGAAGAATTCAGCAAGAGAGATGACGAATGGGCGAGCGGCGATGATGTTTTGAGCAGATTCGATGCAACCCTTCAACGGCTGAAGAGACTTTTGGTCTCGTCGGCTGGGTTGTTTCTCCGTGGCAGCCGCCTTCGCAACCAAGCAGACTTTTATTCGCTGTTCGGGGCTGTTGCTTCTTTGCCGGACAACACCAATTGGGAACAAGTTGGGGCGGCGCTCAAGGCGTTTATTGAAAAGGTCAGTGACGATGCTGCACGGCCAGCAGACGAAGTTGCGCTAGCCTATTACGAAGCGGCTCGTTCTGCTTCAAACGACGCTGGCCCTCGAAAATCGAGGATAAATATCCTTCTCAAGGTCATCCAAGAAGGGCTGCGATGATCATTCCACGTGACATCAGGAAAAAGCACACTGAGCAGGCGGCACAGATTGAAGCCGTAGCACAACGAATGGCTTCCGCAGTCAAGACTTATTGTGCAAGCCATGGCTTTGTTTACGACGGTCGCCCAAAGACCCTAGAGTCCCTCGCCGAAAAGATTGAAACCGGACGTTTTCAATCTTGGAGCACTTTGGATGATTTATTTGCCTGCACCATTGCCGTCCCTTTGCCAGCCGACGAAGACGATGTTCTCGTGTTCCTAATGGCGACGTTTGAGCAAGTCGATCTGAAGAAGCGGCTTGCGGCTCGAAAAGCTCCCGATGTTTTCCGTTTCGACAACACGCGCTTCATTGGACGACTGAGGCGTCCTGATGGCATGGATACTCGCGATTCGATATTCGAGCTGCGATTTGAAATCCAAATCAAGACGTTATTTGAGTTGGCATGGTCGAAGACGACGCATGCCTTCGCCTATAAATCCGCTCGCATCGATTGGCGAGCTCTTCGCCTTGCTGCTGCTCTGAAAGCCTCCGTCGAGCAAATGGATTTGTTGCTCTCTGATTTTGATAACGCAATGAGACTTCTAGGCTCATCGCCGTGGCACGAAATCGAGAAGAAACAGCTGATTCAAGAACGATTCTTGACGCTTCAGCCTCAAATACCATCCGAAGCGTGGCCAAAAGATTTATCCCGGTTTATCGAGAATTGTTATTCGCTAATCGAGGGCTTGCAGAAGCACGCACGGTGGCAAACCAGGAATCGCGATTTTGACATATATGCTGGCGCCTTATCGGCGATTTCAAGATTCATCGCAGAGCATACCGGGGATTTGTTTCCAAGAAGCATCTCATTGTTTCAACTGGTGTTTGCCGTCTTGACCCAGGTTCACGAGTTTCCATCGGATTCTGAAGCCCGTTTTCCGATTTCCTCGGAAATGGAAGAGTTGTTTCCACATGTGCGAAAAATTGCGAACCGATTCGAGTTTGTTTAGCCGACGACCTGTATGTCCACACACACCGCCCTCGTCCAAAAGCTTTGGAACTACTGCAACATTCTCCGCGATGACGGTTTGTCCTACGGCGATTATGTGGAGCAGTTGACGTTTCTGCTGTTCCTCAAGATGGCGGATGAGCAGTCGCGTCCGCCGTTCCATCCGCCTTCGCAGGGCTACGGCGGGACAGGCAAGCCCAGCGCCGTGCCCAAGGAGTTCGCCTGGCCCAGCCTGCTGGCGCGCGACGGCGACGAGTTGGAGACGCACTACCGGCATGTGCTTGAATCGCTCGGCAAACAGAGGGGCATGCTGGGCGTCACCTTCCGTAAGGCGCAGAACAAGATCCAAGACCCGGCCAAGCTCCGCCGGCTCATCGTGGACCTGATTGACAAGGAGCAGTGGTCGAGCCTGTCCGCCGACGTGAAGGGCGACGCTTACGAGGGGTTGCTGCAAAAGAACGCCGAGGACGTGAAAGGCGGTGCGGGCCAATACTTCACGCCGCGCCCGCTCATCGCCGCCATCGTGGACGCGGTGTCACCGCAACCCGGCCAGACGATTTGCGATCCTGCCTGCGGCACGGGCGGTTTTCTGCTGGCCGCGCATGACCACATCGCGCGCCTTCCCGGTCTGGACAAGGCGCAGAAGAAGCGACTCAAGAACGGAACGCTCTTCGGTATCGAACTGGTGGACAGCGTCACGCGGCTCTGCGCGATGAATCTGTTGTTGCATGGCATCGGTGGTGACTCCGACTCGGACTTGCCGGTGGTCACCAAGGATGCCTTGGCCGGGAAGCATGGCGAGTATGACGTCGTGCTGGCCAACCCGCCGTTCGGCAAAAAGAGCAGCGTGACCATCGTGAACGAGGCGGGCGAGCAATCGAAGGAATCGCTCATCATCAATCGCGACGATTTCTGGGCGAGCACCAGCAACAAGCAGCTCAATTTCCTCCAGCACATCTTCACCATCCTCAAGCAGCACGGGCACGCGGCGGTGGTGTTGCCGGACAACGTGCTGTTCGAGGGCGGCGCGGGCGAGACGATCCGGCGCGCGTTGCTCAAGCAGGCGGACGTGCATACGCTCCTGCGTCTGCCCACCGGCATCTTCTACGCGCAAGGCGTGAAGGCGAACGTGCTCTTCTTCGAGCGCAAACCCGCACAGGAAAAGCCGTGGACCGACAAGCTCTGGATTTACGACCTGCGCACCAACAAACATTTCACGCTCAAGGAAAACACCCTCAAGCGCACCGACCTCGACGATTTCGTCGCCTGTTACCATCCCAAGAACCGCCACAAGCGCACCGAGAGCGAGCGTTTCAAGGTTTTCACTTACGACGAGCTGCTCAAGCGCGACAAGGTGAACCTGGACATCTTCTGGCTGAAAGACGAAGCCCTCGAAGAATCCGCCAACCTGCCCGCCCCCGAGATCATCGCTCAGGAGATCACCGATGACCTAGAAGCGGCGCTGGAACAGTTCGCCACCATTGCGGAGGATTTGAGATAGCCTACCCGCCGCTGGCGTTCATCGAATGGAGGGAGCCCAGCGTGCCCGTGCGCGGCGTTCGATGAAGGGCTGACGCACTCGAAGGTGGAGATTCCGCAGCTCTTTTGGTTCAACGCGCTGCTCACCCGGTGACAAGCCTCCCGGACGTCATGGGCATGGGCATGAGCGACGCCAATTGCCAGGGGTAGACGCTTCTGGTTCTGGCAAAAGACGCCGCGTAAACTGCCTCCGCAGGCAATGGACGGGAAAACACTCCAGTTCTACGCGGAGCACGCGCCATCGTTGGCGGCGCGGTACGCTGGGGCCGAGAGCACGGCGGCCCAGCACTTTCAGGAGATTTTCGAGACCGGCGGTCGGATTCTCGATGTGGGCTGCGGCTCCGGACGTGACCTCCACGCGCTCATCGAAGCCGGGTTCGATGCCGAGGGCGTCGATGCCTGCGAGGCCCTGTTGCGCGAGGCGAATGGCAGGTACCCTGCCCTGGCGGACCGGATTCGGCGCGATTCGCTCCCGGACCTGGGAACCGTCCAGGACGCCAGTTTTGACGGCATCCTTTGCTGGGCTGTGCTGATGCACGTGCCGGCGGAGCGGCTCTTCGACACGCTGTTCAAATTGCGCCGCGTGCTCCGGCCCGGCGGGCGACTGCTGATTTCGACACCGCTGCAGGGACCTCCCGTCGATGCCGAAAAGCATCGCGATCCGGACGGGCGGTTGTTCAACGAGGTGCCGCCGGAACAGTTCCAGTTTCTCTTCGAAAAAGTGGGATTTCGGCAGACACATCGCTGGGATTCCGGGGACACGCGCGGGCGATCGGGGCGGACTTGCCGGATTCACCGTCGATTATCGCAGCCGCGGTCTTTCCGAAGAAGCAGCCAAAGTGCACGGGCAAGCCCTGTCGAAAGTGCGGGACGCGATTCGGGAGGGTCCGGTGTACTTCGCCGGAGGCGGCGGATCGGGGACGTTCCGGTACGACTCAGCCAGCGGGCGTGTGGAAATGGCGGCGGACCTGTGGCGGGAGTTGTCGCTAATGGGGGCTTGGATCGCGGATGCGACCGTTTTGCGTTGGGCGGAACTGACCGGATGGTGAATTTCACTGGCGAGGAACAAAACGGTGACGTGATCCTGCGAGGAGCCTGCGCCAACTGTGGCCACGACGTGGTGCGCGTGCTGGAAACCTCCGAGACCAATCGCTCGCTCAATTAGCGCGGCAAAACCAAATCCGATGCCGCCGGGAGCCTTCCGTTCTAGGCGCGCCGCCACCGGTGCATTCGCGCCTCGCACTCATCCTTCGGAAGGAATGCCCTGGCCTGGGCACTGACGACAGGGTTGCGGCGGACACCTCGGAAAGTCGTGGATCCCTGCTCAGCCAGTGGCCGCGAAGGCACGGATTGTTACCGAGATCCGCCTTCCCGTGAACCGCTTTGAGGCCGTGACTTCGTGCGTGAAGGCCCGGTTGGTCGCCCATGGCAGGATGAAGACGCTGCCGTCGCCGGTCCGGAAGTCTATCGTCGGCGCGCCGGGTTTGTGGGGCCATGGACGCAGGCGGAACACCCGTTCCTCGCCGAACGACACCGTCAGGATCGCGGAGTTGGGAATCAGGTTTTGGGTACTGTCGCGATGGCGGCCGATGTAGTGCCCCAATTGGCCGTCATACCAGTTGAGCAGAAGGCCGTTGAGAGCCGGATCGATGGTCGAACGACACCAGGCCAGGACCGGTTCGAGAATGCCAGGAACGGGGAACGCCTGGCTCACCTGCCCGCTGAACCGGTAGTTAACACCGTAAGCTTGTTGCCACCGGGGAATCCTCACCCTTTGTCCATGCATTTGGATCTCCGGAAACTCTGCCGGATGGAGCTCCCAAAGCCGTTCAAAGGCAATCGCTTCGCGAAGCTCGCGCGGCAGGTGACCGGTCAGGAAATCGTGGCCTCCGGGGAGCTTCTGGGTCTGAAAACCAACGGCATTCATCGGTAACGGAGGTGATCGCATGGGAACGATGGGGGCAGGTCACGACAATCAAGAATCAAGAATTGGAGTGTTTTCGATGAGCGCTGCAGGTCCGACTGGCTGGTTTGTTCCAGCAACCGGGTGATCTCGGATCGGGGAATCGGGGGGTGACGGAGCGCGGTGGACGCGACCCCATTGAAGCCCCACTGCCGATGTCAACGTAGACCCCAGGTTGCCTCTCGAGTCGGCCGAGCCTGCCGATCTGGATTCGCTCCGTTCGCGTGCATTCCAGGACCCGCGCGTACGTGCCGGGCTTCTTGGTCACGCCATCGGATCGTAGACGGCAAGGTGCAGACTCGCCACCAAACCCCTGCGGTGGCATGGACTCTCCATGGCAAACGAACTCAGCAACCCCAGCTTTGCCGGCAAGGTGGCCCTGGTGACGGGTGCCGCATCGGGCATTGGAAGGGCCGTCGCTGAACGCTTCGCCCAGGCGGGAGCCAAGGTTGCACTCGCTGACGTGGACGAGCCGAAGGTGACACGAGCCGTGGATTCGATCCGGAGTGCTGGCGGCGACGCGATTGCCCTCCAGTTGGATGTGACCTCCGAGGCGGATTGGACGGCTGGCATGGATCGGCTTTTCCGCGAATGGGGCCGCTTGGATATTTCCGTAAACTCGGCGGGCATCGCCTTCGCCAGCCCGATTCCGGATACACGCCTCGCCGACTGGAAACGCGTGCTGTCCACGAATCTGGATGGCGTCTTTCTGGGCACTCGGCACGCGATGACGGCCATGAAGGACGCAGGTGGCGGGTGCATCATCAACATCGCCTCGGCCGCCGGCATCAAGCCCGTCGCCGGAAACGCCGTCTACGGAACGAGCAAGGCTGCGATCCTGTTTTTCACCCGCGTCGCGGCACTCGAAGGCGCGCCATTGAAGATACGGGTGAACTCGATTTCGCCCGGAGCCGTCGCCACGCCCATGTGGGAATCCACCCCGTTCTGGCCGAAAGGAGCCGCCGAATCCGGCGGAATGGATGAGGCGCTGAAGGTCTTGGTGCGGGACCATGGCTTCGCGGAACCCGAAGAGATCGCCGCTGCGGTGATTTACCTCGCTAGCGACGCAGCCCGCCACGTGACCGGCGCAGACCTTCCCGTGGACAATGGATTCGCGATCACCTGACGTCGGAGCACGGTTCGCAAGTCCTAATGCCCAAAATGCTGCGAACGTCGAAGGGCGAGAGAATTGCAAAACGGTAACGCCGATTCCACTTTGAGTCGCAAAACGGAATTAACGCCGCGCTTTTTCAGGTCGCCCACCGGGCATTTTTTCCTGCTCGGGCCACGGGGCACCGGCAAGACCTCTTGAGTCAAAGCGCTCTTTTCCAAAGCCTTGCGCTTGGATTTGCTCGATCCGGCCACATCGCGTGATCTGTCGGCCCGTCCTGAGCGGTTGCGGGAAAGGATTGAAGGGCAGTCCCTCCTCCTGGGCTACCGCCTCCCCGTGTTCAGCCGTCGCGCCCAACGGGCTCTCGCCGTTCATCCCAAATTTTTCTACTTCGACGCCGGAGTGTTCCGCGCCAACCGTCCCACCGGCCCTCTGGATGCGCCGTCCGACATCGACGGTGCCGCACTCGAAGGTCTCGTCGCGCAGCACCTGCGGGCCTGGTGTGATTACACCGACGGCCAACACCAACTGCACTACTGGCAAACGCGCTCCCAGAACGAGGTCGATTTCGTCGTCTACGGTCCTCTCGGCCTCCATGGGATCGAGGTCAAGAACAGTGCCCAGGTCCGCCCCGAAGACCTCCGTGGACTGCGCTCCTTCGGCGAGGATTATCCGGAAGCCAGCCGCTGGCTCCTTTACCGAGGTTCCGAGCGGTTTCGACGCGACGGCGTGCTCTGCGTACCGGTCGAGGAGTTTCTCCGCCAACTGCATCCCGGCTCCTTCCCGAACTGATTTCAAACCTCTGAACCCACGCCGCGCCGTTCGTCTGATTCGATCATCTTCGACTCCCTGGACCTGGAGGGAGCGCTCTTCATCCCTGCGGTGCTGGAGAAGGCCGCGCGCGGTGAACTCCCACCCCGAACATTTCCTCCCCGCCATCAAGAGGCCGGAACCGTTTCCACCAACATCGACCTGCGACCACGGCTTCCAACTCCTCGCGTGACCCGTCTTAAGCCATGGAATGTTCGTATGTGCTGTTGCAGGGGCCTCCCGTCGATGCCGAGACGCATCGCGATCCGGACGGGCGATAGTTCAACGAGGTGCCGCCGGAACAGTTCCAGTTTCTCTTCGAGAAAGAGGGATTTCGGCGGCTACATCAGCCGGAAGATCGCCAGCGCCGAGTGGGGCGATGGCGTGGTCGACGAGTTGGCGGCGACGATTGCCCGGGAGTATCCGGGCCAGCGAGGCTTCACCCGCGCCAACCTCTTCCGGATGCGCCAGTTCTTCGAGGCCTACCAGGGCGACGCAAAAGTCTCGGCACTGCTGAGACAATTCTTCTGCCTTGAAGCCCTCGACCGCGACGTGAAGAAGCCTCACGAACGCCCGTCCATCGGTGTGCTGCTCTGCGCCAGCAAGGACAACGATGTCGTGGAATACGCCCTGAGCCGAAGTCTCTCGCCCACCTTGGTGGCGGAATACCAAACCACCCTTCCGTCGAAAGCCCTGCTGCGGCGCAAACTCCACGAACTCTACGCCCAACTCGTACCATAGGATTGCCCCCCGCCTCACCGCTCACCCATGCCCGCCCCTCCGCCGGCTCGGCTCCTTAGAGGTTGGGCTGTGCGAGCTTCGTGCTCGCCTTCCGCGCGACTTCCGCCAGGTCGTTGTGGGGATTAATCTCGATCGCCCGACGGTAGGCATGTTCCGCCAACGTGCGCCGGTCCGAGATGGCGTAGGCGTCCCCCAATGCCAACCAAGCCCCTTGATCGCCGGGTTGCCTTTCAACCGCTTTCTGCAGGTGCTCAACCGCCTCCTCGGGATCCTCACCCAGTTTGAGGTAGGCGATGCCGAGGTTGCGATGGGCCCACGGATTGTCGGGTTCGATCGCAATCGCGCGTTCAAGTGTCTCGATGGCGGTTTCGACGTTCTGCTGCCGCAGTTGCGCAACGCCCAGAGCCACGAGGGCGTCCGCGAAGTCCGGTGCCAGTTCCACCGCCCGGTTGAAGTGATCCTCTGCCTCCGCCAATCGACGGGCTTCGCTCAGCGCAATCCCCAGGTTGAACAGGAGATTCACGTCGTCGGGGTCCCGGGTCAGCAGTAACTCCAGCATTTGCACGCCTTGCGGCGTCCGGCCACTGCGCAGGTGCGCGATTGCCGCATCGAAAGGGCCGGCCGGCGACGCCGATTCCGGGTTCCACCGGACGCTGATCTGCCGGTCGTCCACCACGATCGCAGCCCGTCCACCGAATCCACCAAACGCCCGCGTGAGGTAGTCGCTGACCGCCTGACGGAACGCCGGTGTTCCAGGGGTGCGGGCTTCCGGCGGCAACAGATCGGTGTCGAACCGATCCAGCGGCAGTGTAAACGCCTGTTCTTCCGCGCTCACGCGACCACCTCCGGAATCCATCGATACCAGGACGACATGCCCAACACCGAAGCCCAACCATCCACCAGACGAACACCGCCCGGCTCGGCATGGACCGCCTTGCCGATTCGTTCCTCGAACAGCCGAAGCACCCGCGCCGCAGGACCGTCATGTGTCTTCACCGCGGTAAAGTCTACGGACCGAGGTCGGGCATGGCGACACCTGAGCCGATCCACCGGCACGAGAGTGGACGTCCGCCCGGTGGTGGCCCTTCCCGGCTGGTTCGTCCGCCAACCGGAACCGTCGAACATCCTCGTACGAAATCCGGAATACTTCGCCAAAGAACTCGTCAACGCCCCGCTAGCCCTGAGCCCGGACCAAATCACCCGCATCGCCTACCAACTGGAACAGTGGTGCCGGGATGTCCCGCTGTGAGAGACCTCTCAGAGGACAAGGCCAGCTCTGATGCACCGAGCCCGCGCGGCACGACGCGCGCCGACGGACTCAGGAAGCAGGAGGACCTCGTGCAACCGTTGAATGCCCAGGCGTTTCCCAGCGGTCCTGATTCCCTTGCGACATTTGCCGCTGCAGACGGTGCAGGCATTGTTCCGGCACAGACTGGGCGGAGCACCGCGCGTCATGTACAATCGGTTCAATGAGCGAGGGGCCTGCGCCAACTGTGGCCATGACGTGGTGCGCGTGCTGGAAACCTCCGAAACGAATCGGTCGCTCAATTAGAGCGGCAACTCCAAGTCTGATGCCACCCGGGAGCCTTCCGTTCTGGGCGCGCCGCCATCGATGCTTTCGCGCCTCGCACTCATCCTCCGGAAGGAATGCCCCGCCTCCCGTGCCCGGGTCAGGCGGGTGCACAAATCGGCTGGATCCAGGATACAGTCCTCCACCAATCGGTCGAATACCCAGAGAATCCCCCGTACTTCAAGGCCGCGGGCTTGAGCCTTCATCCTCCCTCGGCGGTCTCCAGTGAGCAGTGCTGCGCCAATCTCGGCTGCCAGTCGGAAGACCGAAGCGTCGGCGAGGCTGACGCGGAGCTGTTCCGCTACCTGCTAGATGGTTCGCAATCTCAACGCTGACCTCCACGCCACTGATCAGCGGCGGCTCAACCATCGGTTCCCAGGTCAGCCCTAGGGTACCTTGTGACTCTACCCGATACCTCGCCCCCAAGGAATAGTCCCACAACAACGTCACGTTCGTGCCTCCAGGCCGGCGAATCAAACGAACCTTCGGCGAGGAGTCGGTCCCATCGACAAACGCCTCAAGCAAGTCGGGCCTGCCGTTCAGGTCGTCAGCCACCAGATCCGGTTGCATTGTCCGGTTCTTGGTGGGCCCAACAACCGATTCTCCCTCCCCGCGCAGCGCTGAGTGCGTGCCGTGCGAAAAAGAATTTTCCTATCAGTTCTTGGTGGCTTCCATCTGGCCGCTCTCCAGCTTCCACTTCACTTCGTCGCCGTGCTGGCACTGCCATTTGGCGAAGTTCGTGCCATCGAACAACTCCATGGCATCCGACGGCGCGGGCACGCCGTGGCTCAAAGTGGCGCCCTGGGTCGCAACCCTAGGTTTGGGCAGGGCTGGATTGTGGACGCGCCATTCGCCGTCAGGCGGCATCGGAGTGTCGGTGCAGCCTTCGGCGGCGAAGGCCGTGAGCGCAGACTTCGCCAGGCTGGCCAGCATCGCGGCGGTGATGAACAGGCGTTTCACGTGTGCGAAAGCTAGGGACCGGCCGGCTCCGGGATTCGAGGCGGCGTGGCTCGGGCAATGATGTCGCAAGTCGCCGCCCGGCTTAACGCAGATGACTGCCGAGGATCGCAAAGCAGAACCCGAAAGCTTCGGGAGGAGCGACCGCCGGCTGGAACAGCTCACAAAAAAGCCTGTTACCTTTCCAGCCCGACGGGGATGAAGCTGAGGAATGATGACCGATGACATGGATCTCGTGCGGCGGTTTGCGCGGGACGGCTCCGAGGAGGCGTTCGCCGCCCTCGTGTCGCGTCATTTGAACCTCGTCTACTCGGTGGCGCTGAGACAGGTGAGGGACGCGCATCTGGCCGAGGAGGTCACGCAGACCGTGTTCATCATTCTCGCCCGCAAAGCAGGTTCATTTGGCCCTGGGACGATCGTTTCCGGCTGGCTCTGTCAGACCGCACGCTTCGCATCCGCCAAGGCGTTGACGATGCTGCGTCGACGTCAGCAACGCGAGCAGGAGGCTTTTGTGCAGTCCCAATCCAATGAACCCGAGACCGAGGCGTGGCATCAGATCAAGCCGCTGCTTGAGGCCGCAATGTCGCAGCTTCCGCAAAAAGATCATGGCGCCATCGTTCTTCGCTACTTCGAGGGCCGGAATTTCCGGGAAGTAAGTGCCGCCCTTGGAACCACCGAAGCGGCCGCGAAGATGCGGGTCAGCCGTGCGCTGATGCGGATGCGCCTCTTCTTTGCAAAGCGCGGCGTCACGCTTTCGGTGACGGCAATCGCCGAAGCAGTTTCCGCCCATTCCATCCAAGCTGCTCCGACGGGCCTGGCGGCTTCGATCACTGCTGCGAAGGTTTCCGGCGCGGCTATGTCCGCTTCGACGACGGAACTCATCAACACAACCCTGAAAATCATGGCCTGGACCAAACTCAAAACCTCTCTAACAATCGCCACCGTCGTCATTCTGGCCACGGGAACCGCCACTGTCACCTGGCAGCGAGTCGGCGGAAAACCCAAGGCTGCCGCCATTCAATTTGCTGGGTACGACACACCCGAAGAGACGTTTCAGTCCCTCCTGTGGGGAGCGGGCACGGGCGACGTGGAGAAATTCCTCGCCGGATTCACCGAGGAGGCGCAGGCACAGTTCAGAACCACGGTGCTGGCTGGAAAATCCGACGACGAGATCCGAAAGCGGGCCATTGCACTCGCGGCCGCGATGGCACGCTACGCCATTTCTCAAAAGGAGGTGGTTTCGGAGGACGAGGTCCATCTCCACATCAGTGCCCCGGCGTCAACGGACGGGCTTCCCTCGGGGCGCACAGTCATCATCATGAGGCGGGTTGGCAGCGAGTGGAAACGGTCCGGAGAAAAGGACTGAGGCAGATGCTGCAGTACACACCCCAGTCCGGCGGAACTACATGAAGCCGAAACACGCCTTCACCCTCATCGAACTGCTGGTGGTGATCGCCATCAGTGCGATCATCTCGGCCTTCCTTTTTCCGGCCTTGAGCAGCTCACGAGGAAACGCCCGGCGGATGGAGTGCCTGGGCAATCTACGGCAGGTCAACCTCGCGATCCGCCTCTATGCAGACGATTTCTCCGATTCGTTGCCAGTGCTGCCAGACCCCAGTCCCTACCCCAACGGCATCGGGGCGTATTACAAACAGGTGGTGAAGGGCTACGCCGGATTGACCGGCCCCGCCTCAGTGAATGAACGCCAATTCACCTGCCCTGCCGATCAAGCCATCCGCATACAGCGGGAACACGCTTACACAAGTTTCACGTTCAATGGTTACGAGACCGGCCCGGATGATCTCCCGCGCATCACGGGCAAGAAACTGTTCGCCATCGTTCAGCCTGCCAGGGCGGTGCTGGTGGGTGAGTGGACTGCATTCTTTGGCGGATCGTGGCATCCTCCCCGCATGGGTACTTTCCATGACGCATCGTCCGTTCTCAGCTTCGTTGACGGTCATGCGGGCATTGTCCCGCTTTTCTGGGACGGTATCGCTGGCACCAAACCCGCCGATTGTACGCCGCCCGCTAGCTATGATTACAGCTGGGACGGCAACTGAAGCGTCACAAACAAAGCACGAATAGGGGTTCCTTTCCTCCATCCCGCGCATCTCAAACCCAGCTTCCCCCGCCACGCTTCCGCGCCGTGACCAAACTGCTCGTTGAAGTCCGCAACCTCGAGGTTGATTTCCGTATCGGCGATGCTTGGGTTCTCACTCGAAAACCGAGCGGTGTCACACACTGACAATTGACAGGTCCGGGTGAGAAGAAGTCTGAGGGTCCTTCAGACTTGGGGGGCAGAGCCGGTGTCTCATGGAGCCGATAGCCCTGCGGGTGCGTATTCCCACGAAATCCGAATGCGCACGCCTCGTTGAATGAGCAACGTCATCGATTGGTGCTATTCGGGTCGAGCCCGAAACCAGCGCCTTGTTGAGTACCCAATCTGAACCTGAAACCTCACTCGGCCCATTTCGAACTGGGTTTCGGGTCGCCATCGCATCAGGCCGAATCCGCAGCGAGCCTGGCTGACCTCACTCCCAGTTGTCGGAGCCCACCCGTTCCAGCGCAGATCTCAACGCCGCCTCAATCCTCGACCGACTGGGTTCTCCCGACTGGAACGTCACGCAGACGGTCGCGTCAGTCAGGGCGATACAGATGGTTCTGGTCGTCGACTCGGGAGGGAGTCGGGGAGTGGTGCGGGCTTGGCGCACGGTCAACTCACCGGCTTTGCCTTGATCCCAAAGGGTGCGTTGACGTTCCGGTTCCGGTTGCTTGGCGATCTCCAGGAGCACGAATCTCGTGGCCACGCCGCTCGCTTAGGCCTCGGTGAGAATGTCTGCGGGGAGGGTCAGAGCCCGCAGGCTCTGGTTGACCGCAGATTTCGACCGCCCGATGCGTTTCCCCACCTCGCCCTGCGAGAGGTTGAACTCGTCTATCAGGCGTCGCAGGGCGCGCGCCTCTTCCACCGGGTCCACGGCCTTGCGGTGGATGTTCTCGATGATCTGGGGAGCCAAACGCGATTGTTCTTCCACCATGCGAACGATGCACGGAAGGCATGCACGCCCGTGCAGCAATAGAAACCGCCCAGCGTAGGCACTTCTGCCAATAGCCGAGGCGCGGCCCGGTATGGTACATCCACCGTACCCAGGGATCATGCTTCCTTATGAACGACCACTGCGCTCGATGTCGGACCTCCGCGCACACCGGAAATCCGGGCAGATCGCCGTGGCTAGGCGGGTAAGCACGAGGCCCGAAAGATGAGAATATTATACCTCGCAACCCTTAAGAACCAACGTCCTCCCCATGCAAAACACATCCCTCATGCGAATGTGCCTAAAAATACCGAAGTTGATTTGGGACACTTGCTTCCCAGATCCAGTTCTAAACAAGGTTCTTCAGATTTCAGGCTGGTTGGCCCTCCTAATACCCTTCACTGCACCGAACCGGGCAGTTGCCCAAGATCTCTTCGTCACGTGCTATGGAACAGGAAACATTGTTCGCTTTGATCCGGTAACCCGCTCGGGCGCCCTGTTTATTGCAGCCGCGAATGCGGGATCTCAGCCCATTGTGAACCCGGTTGGAATCGCCTGGGGACCCGATCGGGATGGAGATCTCCTAGGGGATCTTTACATCACATGCCTTCAGCAAAGTCGCATCATCATCTTCAGCAGTGTGACCGGTGCGTACATTTCGGAGTTTCCAACCCAAGGCGGAGGCGCGTTTGGGGGCTACACCCTCGAACTCGCGATGGCGGCCGACGGAACAATGGCCTTATGCATTCAGAATCCGGACTTAACCGGGGCCGTGGATCGCTACGATCCACTTACAGGAACATATTTGGGACGCCTAATACCTGGCGGATTCTCCACTCCCCGCGGAATCACATTTGGGCCGGCCGGCGATGTTTACGTGAGCGCCAACGCAGGGTCTGTACGCCATTACAACGGCACCAGCGGTGCCTACCTCGGTGATGTGGCAGCGCTTCCCAGTCCGCATCGTGTGGTCTTTGGACCGGGGGGAGATCTCTTTGCCGCTCAGGCTGGAAGCAGCATTATCAGAAGGTTTCATGGACGCAACTTCCAGGACCTCGGAGCCTTCGCTACGTTACCGTTGGGGACGCCGGATCAGAACATTGGCCTGGCCTTCGGCCCCGGGGGCGAGTTGTACGTTGGTAGTTTCAACACAGGAAACGTCTACGCCTTTAATGGCACTACGGGTGCCGACCTGGGATACACGCTCTCGCTCCCTGGAATCCTCGTTAACGCCACTGAAATGATCGTGGGTCCGCCTCCGGCCGCTGCCATAGTCCCGCCGTCACAACAAATCGTCGCTTGCAGCTACTTCAATAGCGCGGTTCTCCGCTTCGACGGTGTGACAGGTGAGTTCTCCGACGCCATGGTTCCGTCTGGTTCAGGCAATATCATTCAGCCGACCGGAATCGCCTTAGGCGCTGACAACAATCTGTACGTGAGTAGCCGCGACAACAACAAGGTTCTCAAATATGATGGGTTAACGGGCACATTCCTGGGCGAGTTTGTGTCACAGGTGGGAGCAGTACCGAACGGAACAGGGGACGCGTATGATCTAACCTTCGACCTGACCTTTGGGCCTGACGGCACTCTTTACGTGCTTCACCAGGGGAGCATCGCAGAAGGTGGCGTTGGACGCGTCTACCACTACAGCTCTGCAGGCGATTACCTCGGAACTTTGAACCTTCCAACCATCTATACGCCCCGAGGCATCACGGTTGGGCCGGATGGCAATTTGTACATTTCCTGCTACCGGCCGACTGCTGGAGTTGGCTTTGGTATCCTGCGATACAACATCAATCCGCTCACAAACCCGGGCACTCATGACTGGTTCGTGACTCCGGGCACCCAGTTGAATGGGCCTCATAAGTTGGTGTTTCAGGGCGATTCGCTTTATGTCGCGAATTCTCAAAACCACAGCATTGAGCGATATGATGCCTCTACAGGATCATTTTTGGGCACATTCGTGACATCGGGAAGTGGGGGGGCCTACCTCCCCATCGGATTAGCGTTCGGGCCGGACGGTGCTCTTTATGCTGCCTGCCCGTACATCGATCCTGCCACCGGTATCGGATCGCAGATCCTGCGGTACTCGGGCATCGATGGTGCCTTCCTTGGATCCTTTAGCCCTGACCACTTCAGCGGACTTCAGGGGCCAACCTACCTCGTACTGCGCCAAGGCACCAGCATTCCGCCAGACGCCACGATCGTGGAGTTAAGGAACAGCTCGGGTGCGCTTATCCAGAACCCAGGCGCCACCGTTGAGTATCAGCTGAACAGCGCTGGGCCGTACCTGTTGTTCGGCGATGGAGTGATGAACCCCGATGGGCGGGAATGGGAAGTCATTCCCGCGGGCGTTCATCGATTTCGTATCACCTACCTGGGATCATCGCGTGTCAAACAGCACAACACGACTTCGAACTCGCTCATCACTTTTCAGACGGTGGAGGCAGTTGTCCGGCTGCGGGACAGCCAAAGTGTGCCCATCGCCGACACGGATGCTGGAGTAGAATGGCAAGCTGGGAGCTCCGGCAGTTACTCGGACTTTGGAACAGGTGTCCTTGGTGTTGACGGGACTCTCTCCTACGAGGTGCTCCCAGGCACACATCGATTTCGACTCACCCATCAGGACATGTCGGTGACGAAACAGCAGAACGTGGAATCGAACCCCATTGTGGACTTCGCAACGGTTCGCGTCGAAGTCCTCTTGCGAGACAGCCTTGATGCAATCATTCCTGGCGCTGTTGCCGATATCGAATGGCAGTCTGGAAGTGCCGGATCCTATGCGCCGTTTGGGAACGGTTTCCTGGACGGCCTTGGTTCCATGGAGATGGAGGTCCTTCCTGGCACGCATCGCTTCCAACTCGGTTATCAGGACGCATCGATCACCCTGCAACAAAACGTTTCGAGTAACCCGGTGGTGACGTTCCGCACAGTCAGAAACACAGTTGAGCTTCGGGACAGCAGCAACCAATTGATTTCCGGAGCCATCGCACAGATTGAATGGCAGTCAGGCAGTGCTGGCACATATGAGCCTTTCGGTGATGACGGAACCATGGGCGCCTTCGCATCCGCCCTTTCAGAAGTTTTGCCGCTCACCCATCGCTATCGTTTGACCTATCAGGGTGCCAGCATCTCGAAACAACAAAACACAGCGACCTCCGGGACCGTTGTGTTTCAAACCACACAAGCCGTGGTGGAGCTTCGGAATGGCGCCGGACAGCTGATTCAGGACTCCGGCGCTGTTGTTTCCTGGCAATCCGGTAGCGCAGGAGCCTATGTGTCATTTGGCTTCGATGGCGTCATCGATGCCGGCGGAACCGAGTCGATGGAGGTGTTGCCGCTGACCCATCGGTTTCGTGTGACCTACCAAGGCATCACCAAGACAGTGCAGCAGAACACCTCGGCAAATCCCGTGGTCGTGCTCAGCTTCCCCTGACCTGCCCCCGCCTCGCGAGCCCCTCTCCCGGAGTACGGGAGAGGGCATCGCAGACGAGCCAGGTGAGGTGCCGGCATGCCCTGCACGTCGGTCTGGCGAAACAGACCGCCGGGCGGGCATGCAGCAGGGCGAACGGGAGCGAACGGCAACGTGCAGCATCCTCACCATTCAAGGGACGAACTGGGCTGAAGGCCTCGCAGCGAAAGACTCCGACTGTGCGCGATTGCGTTCGTTCGCTCCTTGGCGCTACCCACTCCCACCCTCCCCCACACTTCCGACACACCTCCGATCGCATGGCTTGCCGGGATCCAGCAGCGTGCTCCGGCTCTGGGTGAGCCCCAAATGAACCGATGCAAGGCAGTCTCCCCTCCTCCATCACCGCCCGGTACCACGGGATCAGGATCCCGCCCGGATCCACTGCCGCGCCGAATCCAACAGTACCGCGAGAAAGACGATGCCACTGGTGATGAGCGGATAGAGGTACGGGTCGGCCTGCACGATCACGAGCCCGTTGAAAATGCTCTTCAGCAGGACGGCACCGAGCACTGTTCCGGGGAACACCCTGCCCCGCCCGCCAAACAGACTGGTGCCTCCCAGCACCGCCGCGGTGATGGCATCGAACTCGTAGAGTTCGCCAAACTTGGGTGACACCGCCCCCAGTTGCGCCAGAGCCAGGATCCCCCCGAGTCCTGCGCAAAAGCCACAGATCACATAGACCGCGGCAAGCAGTTGGTGGGTGCGGAGGCCGGCCTTCCTCGCCGCCTCAGGGTTGTTGCCCAAGGCGTAAATCTGGCGTCCGAAGGGAGTGTTGGAGAGCACGAGGTGCGCAGAAAGGATGACCAGGCCGGCGATCCACAAAGGCAGGGGAACACCCAGCCATCGTGCCGATCCCAGAGCAAGGAACGCGTCCGGAAGATTGATGGCGCGCGTTTGCGTGATCCAACGACCGGTACCCCGCCCGATGTAGAGGGTCGCCAGGGTGGCAATGAACGCCACCAGCTTCAGGCGCGTGATCAGGAGGGCGTTCAGGGCGCCAATCAGCAGGCCAACACCCGCCATGACGCAGAGACAGAGTGCCAGAGGTTGCCCCGCGAGGGCCATTTTCCCGGCCAGGCCGGCTCCTACGAACATGACCGCCCCAACCGACAAATCGACTCCGGCCGTCAGCAGCACAAAGGTCATGCCGGTGGCAACAATGGCCGTCGCCGCCGACTGGTTCAGGATCTGTGTGAGATTGGCGACGGTAAGAAACCTGTCGGACCACAACCCGAACACGATGAGGACCACCGCGAAGAGGGCTGCCGGCGCCGAGTCCAACAAGCTCTGAATCCAATGGCGTGGGCGGGCACTCATTGCTTCGAAGGGTGCAACGCGACAGCGAGGATTCGCTCCCGATCAAACTCAGGGCGTTGGAATTCGCCGGCGATTGCGCCTTGGCACATCACCAGGATGCGATCGCAGATCCCCATCAGTTCCTCGATCTCGGAGGAGATCAGCAGGATGCCGGCGCCCTGGTCGGCGCGGTGGTGGATCAATTGATAGATCTCAAACTTCGCGCCCACGTCGATGCCTCGGGTCGGCTCGTCGAGGATGAGCACGCGTGGTTCGGCGAGGAGCCATTTTCCGAGCACGACCTTCTGCTGGTTGCCACCGCTCAGCGTGCGCACGGATTGGGATTCAAGGACCGTGGGCGAAAGTCGAACCGCCTCCCGCATCCGCCGCACCGCGGAACCGATGCCCGCCGAATCGAGCCATCGCACGGGCGTCCGGCAGTGCCGGGCCAGGGTCACCAGCGCCATGTTCTCGGCGACGCTGGCTTCCAGGCAGAGCCCCTCGTGGCGACGGTCCTCAGTCAGG
Source organism: Verrucomicrobiota bacterium (assembly GCA_963205105.1). Lineage (GTDB taxonomy): Bacteria > Verrucomicrobiota > Verrucomicrobiia > Limisphaerales > CAIMTB01 > CAIMTB01. The sequence continues at coordinate 19,668 of CAUJJW010000327.1, forward strand.
AAGGCGATGCCGCGTCGGATGCGCTGGCGCGGGTTGCCCTCCAGGCGTCGGCCCAGCAGTCGAATCTCTCCGGAGGCATGGGGATCGAGGCCGAAAAGGATCCGGGCCAGTTCCGATCTCCCTGCGCCCATCAATCCGGCAACACCAAGCACCTCACCCGCCGCGAGCGAGAACGAGACGTCGCGGACCGCGCCCGGTCGGGAAACGGATCGAACCTCCAAGACAGGTGTCGATGGCTCTGCGGGCGGTGGGTTCAGATCGGTGCCGTCGGCATCAGAACGAACCGAGTTCCCTGCGCTGGGCTGGATGCGGTTCGGGTAGAGTTGGCTGAGCTGCCTTCCCACCATCATTGAAACCAAGCGTTCGTGATTGAACTCCACGGCCGTGCCGCCGCCGACCTTTTCCCCATCGCGAAGCACGACGAGGTCGTCACACAGCCTGAGGATGTCGCCCAGGGCATGCGAAATGTAGATCAGCGCGAGACCGCGGGAGCGGAGCCGGTTCATCAGGGCAAACAGCCGTTCGCATTCGCGGAAGGAGAGCGACGTGGTGGGTTCGTCGAGGATGATGACACGCGCGTCGGCGGAGAGGGCCTTGGCGATTTCCACCAACTGACGCTCCCCGGTGGACAACCGTTCGACCAGCGTTTGCGGCGGATAATCGAGCCCCACCTGCTGCAACAGTTCGGTGGCACGTGCGTGAAGGGTTTGCCGATCGATCCAAGGGAGGCGAAGCCTGCGTCGCCATCCGGACTTCGATTCCAGGGCACGTTGCGGGGCATGCCCTCGGTTCTGACCACCAGGGGCTTCGGGCGGCGGGAACCTCGCACGGCGCGGTTCCACAAGTGGAAAATCCGAAAGGAAGAGGTTGTCCGCGAGGCTCAGATTGGAAAACAGATTCAATTCCTGGTGCACGAAGGCGATGCCGGAGGCACGGGCGTCCTTGGGATCCCTGGGTGCATAACGCCGGCCCTCCACCCGCAACTCGCCCGCGTCCGGCTGGAGGTTGCCGCCTAGCAGGTTCATCAGTGTGGACTTACCCGCTCCATTCTCACCGACGAGACCGAGGATTCGTCCCCCTTCGACACGGAAGCTCACGCCTTTGAGCACCGGGACGCCGAAGAAGCTTTTCTGGATGTCCACGAACTCAACGACGGGCTCCCTGATGGAGGCTGGAAGATCGGTGGAGGCGGTTGACGGGCTCATGGTTTCGAGGCGAGGTGTCCGATCCTAAGAGCCGCGGACGATCCGGCTCCTCCACACATCCAGCAGCGCGGCGATCAGGATCACGCCACCCTTGATGATGGTGATGAGAAAGTCCGACACGTTGACCAGGTTCAACCCGTTTCCGAGAAGGGTGAGAAACAGCACTCCGTAGACGCTCCAGAGCACCCTGCCCTTTCCGCCGAAGAGGCTGGTGCCGCCGATCACTGCTGCGCCAATGACGTCGAGGAGCAGGGTCTTGCCGTGGTTCGGCGAGCCGGTCTCCAACCTCGCGGTGAGAAGGATGGAAGCCATCGACGCGAAGAGCCCGCTGAGCACGTAGGCGCCGACGATGACGCCTGCCACGGGAACCCCGGAGACGAGGGAGGCGCGCGGGTTATGACCGACGGCGTAAAACCAGCGCCCAACCAGGGTTCGGGTCAGGAGCAGGTGTGCGACCAGCACGGCCAGGGCGACGAGCAAGGCGCCCAGGCCGCCGGGATGCCCCAGTGCGAGAAACGCCGGTGGCAGGTTGTAGATGCTCTCGGCATGGACGGCCTGCCTGGCCAGCCAGACAGCCAGACCGCTGCAAAACATCATCGAGGTGAGCGTCACCATGAAGGCGGGCATGCGCAGCCAGGCAATGCACAAGCCATTCAAGCAACCGACAAGCGCGCCGGTGCCCAGCATGGCGGCGACCGCCATTGGCGTTGCCAGCGGACTCCCACGGAGCCATCCGGCATCGCCTCCCATCACGAGGGAGCCGACCACGCTGCCGAGCCCGATCACCGCGGTCACGGAGAGATCGATCCCCGCCGTGATGAGCACCAGGGTTTGTCCCGTGGCAAGGACCAGGAGAGGCAGGCAGGCGACGAGAACGTTCGCCACATTGCCACGTGACGCGAACCCCGGCGTGAACGGGGCAAAGGCAAGAAACACTGCCAGGCAGAGAAAGAGGACGAAATACTCGGAACCGACGATGTCCTTCGTCAGTCGCGCTGCGTTGCTCGGGTGAGTCGTCACTCGTGAACAGGAATCCGGCGCCTGGCGGCAGGGTCGAGGTTGCTACTTCTTCTTCGCCACCACCGCTCCCCACATGCGCGGTTCCAGTTCCTTCAGATTCGACTGGGTGATCGCAAATCCCTTGTCGTCGATGCGGGCCGGGACGGCTTTGCCTGCCTTGGCATCGAGGATGACCTGGAGCGCTTGTTCAGCCTCCCAGTAGACATCCTGCACACCGGTGGCGTCGACATAACCATCCGCCAGGAGCTGATACGCGGTGGCGTCACCGTCGAACCCGCCGACGATGACGTGCCCTGGCTCGTTGTGCTTCTTCCACCGACCCAGGCTGCTCAGAACGGACTTGATGCTCGGGAACATGAAATCGCTCGACGCGAATATCAGCCCGATATCCGGATGGGCCTGCAGCGAACTTTGCAGACCGGCGAGAGCCTTTTCCTGGTTCCAATCCGTTGGAACGCGGGACACCACCTCGACGGCATCCCCTGCCTCCTGGATGGCGGCTTCGAATCCGTCGCGACGGCCGATCGCATTCACATCGCTCAGGTCGCCCATGAGAATCATCGCCTTCTGCTTCCGCCCTGTCTTCCTGGCGAGGGACACCAGGTACGTCACTGTTTCCTTCGTGATGGCGACATTGTCCGGGGCGACGGCGGTGTGCCGGGCATCGGTCGGATCCGCCGGGCGATTGTAGAGCACGACCGGCACGCCGGCGGCGTTGCAGGCCTTGATCATCGGAATGACCGTCTTGCCATCCTTCGGCACGATGATGACCCCATCCACGCCGCGGTTGAGAAAGTTCTTCACCTGATCGAACTGCCTGGCGGTGTCGCCGTCGGCGACGGCTTCCAGCATCGTGATTCCGCGGGCGGCGCAATCGGCCTTCAGCTTGTCAAAGGCGGCCACCCAGAACTCCGTCATCAACGACTCGAAGGCCACGCCGATGGTTGTCACCTGCCCCGGCGACGTTGCCGGACCGGGCGGGTTGGCGCCGGAGGTCCCGTTCCCGGTCGGGCGATCGCACCCGAGCAGAAGGAGCAGCAGACCCAGAACTGCGGCGGGCAGGCATGAACGAAGGCGAGTGAGTTGGCTCATGGTGGAGTGTTGCGATGGTTAGATCAGGGAACGCAGAAATCCAAGGTGGCGATGGCCCCGGGGCCAAGCTTGAGGTGATGGATGGCGGTGGACTTTGGCATTGGCGCCGTGCGGAACGATTCCGGCTCCACCATCGCCTGGTGACGCGTGGCGGCGTCCAGGCAGCGCATCAGCCGGAAACCATCGAGGCCCTCGAAAGCAAGCTGGCGCGACACGGTACCAAGGTTCGCCACCATCAAGCGACGGCGACCGCCTCGGGACAACAGCAACGAAGCGACCGCCAGCGACTGGCTGCTCACGGTGCGCAGAACCTCGCCACCGGCGAATTCGCCAACATCGGCCAGCACGTGATAGAGCGGATACACGGCTCCTGGAATCGATGGAAACCGGGTGGGGAGTGGCGATCCTTCGTGGGTCTCCATGACACCCCGCCAGCCGATGGTTTCGTAGAACGTCATCGCGTGCGCGGCGGACTCCGCCAATGCCTGGATCATGCCCAGCGTCCAGCCCGCTCCGAAAAGCGAGGTTTGCCGAGCGTCCACCTGCGGCGGCAGCTCCCCGGGATCACTTTCCGGAGAAGGAGCGGTGGCGTTGGGATTGAAACGTGGTCGAAGGGTCACGGGCGACACCACCAGGGGCTTGCCAGGGAAGTATCGTCGCACGCTGATAACCTGGTGCGCCGCTGCCTCGGGGGTTTCGGCGATGCTCATGTCGTCGGAGGCATGGACCTGGGGGTTCATGGACCATCCGATGAAGTCCGCGTCCGCGGGAGGACGCTGCAGATTGAGCTGGTAGAGGTCGGCATTCGTGCCCGCGCCGAGGGGGACGCCAGGCAGCGAGGCGCTTAAGGCCGCACGGGCGGAGTGGAGCGCCGCCGGCGTGGTGGATTTCTGGTGACGTTGAAGCACCAGCACATGAGCGACCGCACCGCATCGGCTGGCCAACGCACGAGCGACGGCCGCCCATGGGTCCTGGAGAGGGTCGTTCACGTGCAAAACCACTTCCAGTTTTGCTCCCACCTGCCCCGCCACTCCTGCGGCCCGCTCGAGCTGTTCAGCCCAGTCGTTCCTCCAAAGTCGCAAATCCACCCGCAGATGCTCCAGGTGGAGCGCTCGCAGACGTTGCTCATGCTCGGGCGCCACCGCCGCGCATGGCTCGGGCAAACCGAGTCCCAGCCGGGGCAGGCTCGCTCCACCGCCGGTCAAGCGGACGATCACCCGCCGATCCTCGTGACCTTCGAGGGCGGGCCCATTCTGGGCGGACCTCTCCCAGGCCGAGCCAGGGGCGGGCCAAGGCCCGACCGCCTGCACTCCCTGGAGTCCGCCAACGACACGAATCCTCACTTCCTGCCGCAGCCGTGTGCCGGCCCGAATCTCGATGGGGAACGGCAGGCGCAGCGGGGTGCAGTAAGTCTTGAAGCTGGCATCGATCCAGTTCCGTTGATCCTCCGTCTCGAAGAGGTCGCCGGCGAAATCGATCTCCGCCCACACCCCGGGCGCCACCTCATGGTCCAGGCCCGCAAGGTCGTGCATCCACCTCACGGGCTGCTCGGCCGCGATGGTGTCCGGGAAACGGAGCTCCCTTCCGGTCCCATTGGCGTAGCGCGCCCGGCATTTGGACCCGGCGCACTCGCGAATGGGGTGCAGGACGCAAAAGCCGATGCGATTCCGGAGAAAAGTGTTCTCCGCCTCGCCTTCGAAGGTGAAACGAATGCTCCCGTCGTTTCCCCCCTGAATGTCCGCACGCCAGACGAACCGAATCGCTCCCTGCCGGTGGGTCCGGGTGTAGGTGATGTGGAACGTGTCCGTGGTGCGTTGGATTTCCAGGTCCGAAATCTCGCCCGGAACCGTGTTCCAGTTCGAGTCGCGCACCGCAGCGTAGATCCGCCGGACCACTTCGCGCTCGCCCCACTTCACGTACCGCAGGTCGCCGTCCACAAACTGAAGCGTCAGCGGACCGGCGCGCAGTGGAAGGGTTGAGCCCGATCCGAGCTGCCCATGGCTGGAAGCGAGAGGACTCATGAACCTCTAGATCGTCAGGTGAACCACGCGATTCCGGGCCGCGCTGTCGTAGGCGGCGAAGGTGAGTTGCAGTGTCTTGAGGTTGTCCCTGCCGGTGGTTTCCCCCGGACTCTGCCCTTGGAGGGCACCCAACAGATTCCGCAGACATGGCACCATGCTGGCTTGCGCGACGTCATAGCGCGGGTCCGCCCATGCGTAACGCGGCGGCGCGTGCCGTCGACTGTGGGTGCCCTTCTTGGTGGTCACCCTCAGCCAGTAATCGGCCCCCAGTTCAACGCTGCCCAGGGGGCCTTCCACAAAGGCTTGGGTCTGCGGAAAGATTTCACGCTCCAGCGCCGTCTTCGCGTAGGCCATTTCAAGGATCACACTCGTTCGAGCCTGCCCCATGGCCAGCAGCACCGTGGCGACGTTTTCACCCTGAACGGCCGGCAGCAGGGTCCGATGCGTCTGGCAGTAGACCGAGCTCGCTTCCCCGAAACAGGCCCGCGCCGTGTCGAACAAGTGGACCCCGAGATCGGTCAGGATGAATCGCTCCAACTCGCGCAGAGCCGGCTGGTTGGCCCAGACATCGAAACCCGAGAGGAACGTGAAGCGGGCTCGAAACGGAGCGCCGATCGTTCCGGCCCGCAGCGTGTCGATCAACGCTCGCAACGGGGTTTGCCAGCGGAAGTTCTCGTGCACGAAGAACGGGGTTTTGGTCCGGGCGAAGGCCTCAACCATTGCCCGGGCGTCGGCCATGGACGACGCCATCGGCTTCTGGCAGATGCACGGCACACGATGTCTGGCGCAAAGGAGCGAGAGCGGCTTGTGACCTCCGACCTCGGTGATGTTGTCGACAAAGTCAGGTTGAACCTCGCGCAGCAATTTTTCAGGGTCGTCATAGACGGCGGGCACGCCCATGTCGCGGGCAAAGGCCTCCGCCTTGCCCGCCGACCGATTGTAGATCGCCACGCATTCGGTGCCGCCGCATTCGCGCCAGGCGGCGAGTTGCACGCGCGCCCAAAAGCCGGCGCCGAAGATGGCGAAGCGGAGGGGTTTCATAGGCTGAGGTCGAAAGCAGCTGGCTGTTGGATCAGTGAGTAGGCTGCAGACTTTTCCGCCGGCGCCCGGAACGAGCAGCCGCGCAGAACACCATGGAGGAGGTTTGGCATCGCAGGGGGCTTCTTAACGGGCAGGCAGGCATTGGCGGAGGTACCGGACACCTTCCTCCGCCCAGGCGTGTTCACGGAGGATCGTCTCCTCCAGGTTTTTGGCGGGCGGCACCCAGTTCTCGAGGATCAGGTTGAATCGGTGAAGGCTCGACGCCAACTGGTCGAGCAACCACGGGACCTCGAGTCGGCCACGACCGGCAGGACACCCTTCCAGGACGAAGCCCATGCGATGACTCATGCGGCGAATGGTGAAGTCCTTGACGTGCAGGCAGAGGGTGAATTCGGCAAGGTTTTGAACGACCGTTTGCGGGCCTTCCATCGCGCCAAAGGAGTTCACCGTATCGAGGCAAATGCCCACCCAGCTGGGGCCGAGCTCTTGAACGATCCAAGCCAGGGTATCGCTGGAGAACCGATCATGGTTTTCGATGGCCAGGCGCACATCCGCCGCCATGAAGTCCGGCAGGACGGCCCGCAGACGTGCCACCACTTCGTCCGCGCTGGGTTCATCGCCCGGGCTGTCCACCACGACACGAAGAAACGAGCAGCCGAACCGGCGTGCCAAACCGAGATAGAGCCGCAGATGGTCCGCCGCGATTCCCTGCGTACCGAGTTCGACGGCGATATTCGCGGCACGGGATCGGGCTTCAAACCGATCGAGATCCGCAGGTGACAGTTGAGCCAGCGGCAGATTGTCGCACACCTGGATGAGCCCTACTCCCAGCCGTTCTGCTTCGTCCAGCAGGCCCATGGCGTTCATCGGGACCACGGGCAGATGACCCGGAACCCCGATGGACCAAGCATACGCGTAAGAACCAAGTCCGATGTGCATGGTCATGGCTGGGTCGACTCCGGCAAATGGCCGGCCACGATCACCTCCACCTGTTCCCGCACGCTGGACGGTTCGAAGAGCTTGAGCCAGTCGTCACGGAAGATGCGCCGTTTGCCGTATTCGGCGATGAGTTTGGCGCCATCGGAGAATGGAAACCGCACCTGCCCAAATCCAATGCCAAGCTCGACCTTGATGTGACCGAACATGAAGTCTTCGGCCGCTTCGCGAGGCACGCCGCGCCGCACCGCCTCCTCCAAAACCTCCCGCAACGCCAGGACCAGGGCGATGCCACAGGTTTCGGCCATGGCGGGTTCGAGAATGGCCATTTGCTCGACGGTGATCCGATGCGACCGGGTCACCGGGCTGTAGATGTCCCGGGCAATCGCCTCCCCCAGCGCGTAGTGTTCCTCGGGTCCCTGCATCAACGCGCAGACAATCGCCTGCCGCGCGTGCGTCCCTCCGAAGAAGTCGTCCCGTTCAGGCTGGCTTTCAAAGTGGTCAAAGACGCTCGGATGGCAGGGATGGGAGACGAAATAGGTGATGTCCGGGCGCGCCGGCAACTCGCCAGCGTGTGCCGCCGCCGGGTCCAGGGTGATGACCAGCGTCCCGGGACGCAGCAAGGGCACCACTTCGCCCGCGATCTTCCCGAGCACGCGGTCCGGCAGCGCAAGAATCACGGCATCGGCGACGCGCAACGCCTCATCCCGCGACGTCGCCGTCACACCCCGCTCCCGCAACTGGGCCAGGCCACGTTCGCCGGTTTCGACATAGAGCATCCGGTAGCCAGCGTGGTCCCTGAGGTGATCGGTGACACGGCAGCCCATCTTTCCGCCGGCCCCCAGGAGGGCGAGAGTGAGTTTGGGTTTCTGGTTCATGGTTGGCGTTTCATGACGTTGGATCTGAGGAATTCCAAGGTTGTCGGGGTGGGCATTCAGGGGTCGGCCGGTTTTCCCTGCAGAACATCGAGGAAATAGCGGTCCCGACCCACCTGGCCACCCTTGAAGAGGAATTCGCGGCCGTCGGCGATGCGACCTTTGGCGTGGACGAGGCAAACCGGTCCCCCGGGCGCCATGGGCCCCAGGTACTCCAACGCCTCGACGCCCAGCGCCCGCGAAACATGCATCGAGGTATCGCCGCCACAGACGACCGCACGGCGAAGCCCGGTGATCCGGAGCAATTCCTCCAGCACATGGGCCAGGAGATCCCCCAACCGGCGGCTGGTCGCCGCGTCCACCAGCCCACGCGACTGGCGCCGGGGATCCTCGGGACCCCGACTGGTATGCAGAATGACCGAGCGTCCGAGCGCGATCTGTCCGGCGGCGCCGGCGATGACCGACCGCGCCGGCTCCGATCCGGCAACAGTCTCGGGCGCCAGAGGAATCTCGACGATTTCGGGATTTCGGATCGCGTGCGCCATCTGCCGATCCGTCACCGGCGAGCAGCTTCCCGAGACTGCAACCATCTGCTTCACGGGAGCGACGACACGAGGGAATGGCGGCTCAGCAAGCACCGGGGCCACGGCCGCGGCATTCATCGACGCCTTAGGACCTTCCGGACCTGAACTCCTGGCCCAATGCGCGGTCAACGCGTACTCCACGCCGCTGGAACCCACGACAAACAACGGCCCATCCGCAGCCATCGCCTCCATCGCCTGACCGATCACCGGCAGATGCGCTTCCCTCAATGTGTCGAACAACACAATGGGTGCCGGCCCGGGATCCCCGGCCAACCAACGGGCACCTTCACCGTTCTCCAGCCTGAGGGCGTCCACCAATTCGACCGGCAGCGTTGTCTGTTCCGCCAGGATCCTTCGGATATCCGCCTCGTTCATGGGCGTCACCGGGTGCCGGCTCATGGTGGGATGGCGATCCAGCCGGAATGGTTCGCTGTCGAGGCCCGAGCGGGCGAAGAGGTTGCCAAACACGACATAGCGGCCGAGCACCGGCGCACCCACCATCAACGGGGTGGGACGGTCCCCGAACACCCGGCGGCCGATGTCGATCGCACGACCGATGGAGCCGACGCCCGGCGAGGAGTCGAAGGTCGAACAAATTTTGTAGTGAACGATGGGCGCTCCGCTGGCCCTCAGCGCCTCAAAGGCCGCTGGCAGCTCCAACTCCATGGCCTCCGGCGACAGCGTGCGCGAACCGCCCGCGATGCCCAACGCCCGCATCCCCGGAAATCGGGCCATTTGTTCCACAGACGGCGGCGCGAGAAACAGAACGGTTCGGAGGCCTGCCTTCGACAAGGCCTCCAGCACGTCAGTCGAGCCGGTGAAATCGTCGCCGTAATAGGCGAGACGGAGACCGTCGAGGCTTGGGTGACTGCTGGAGGGCATTTCAGCGCTGGAAATCGGAGAACATGGAGCTCACCCGCGGGATCACCGTGAGCCTCCGAATCGGTGGATGGTTGCCATCAACTCCGGATGCGTGGTCGCGTGTTCGGCCAGTGGGATCCCTTCGACCGCCGCCTGCCACGCCTGCTGCAACGCGCGCAGGCCTGCGGCCGGGCCCATCGGATGCGCCAGAATCCCTCCACCCGCCACATACATCAGATCGGTGGTCCCGGTCCGGCGGTAGGTCTCCGGCGCCTGGCCGCCCCATTGTCCGGAGCTGACGACGGGCATGGCCGTGTCGTCGGGACGGAACATTGGCGTGCGGCAGGCCTGGATGCTGCGCACGACCGAGTCGTCCGACTCCCAAAATTTGTTCTGCAGTCCGTTGACGTGGAGGTGATCCGCGCCAGCCAAACGCCAGAGCTTCTGCCAGGCCGTGTACTCAACGCCCAGGAAGGGATGACGGGCGTACATTCCCCAGCCATTGCGATGGCCATGAATCGGGATGGCGGAATGGCGCCGAAGTTCGAGCAACCCGGGCAATCCGACGCTGTGCAGGCTCACCATCACGCACGTGCCGCCAGCGGCGCACACGGTGTCATGATGCCGCAGCATGGCATCCAGATCGTCCGTGATGTTGAAGGCGTACATCACCTTCTTGCCGGTGCGATCGGCGAGGGTGTTGATCACGCGCATGACGGCGGCGACGCGTTCACGCAAGGAACAACTTGGGCCGTTGGCCTGAAGCTCGTCGTCCTTGATGAAATCAATGCCGGCTTCGCCCAACTCGCGAACCAGTTCGGCCGTCTGCTCCGGGGTGAAGCCGACGCTGGGTTTGACGATGGTGCCGAGGATGGGCCGGTCGTGAACTCCGGCCAGCTTCCTGGTGCCAGCGACGCTGAACTGCGGTCCCGGATACTTCTCGCCGAAGGCTGGGGGCAGATCGAGGTCCAGCAGCTTGCACCCGGTGTGATCGGACAATTCGTAGAGATTGCCGCACACCGTGGCCACGAGCGTGGGCAGGTTGGCGCCAAGATTGGCCAGCGGGAATTCCAGGGTGATCTCGGCGCGGTGAAACTTTGCGAACTCGGCGCCACCTCGGGGTTGGCGGCCGCCCGGCAGGCTGGGTTGGTCAACCACCTCGAGGGGGTCGATCCGAAGAACCTTGGCGCGCGCCTGAGCCTTCAATGCCTCGGTCTCGCCCGGCACAGGCAGAAACGTGCCGGACGACTGCTCGCCTGCGAGCGTCTCCGCGACCTGCTCCAGCGGAAGGCAGGTCTCGATGCGATAACGGGCGAGAATGGCTCCGCGCATGGATCGCTCTAATCCTTGTAGGGCGCGACGTGGGTGCGAAACCACTCATGATCCGCAGCCTGGGTTCGCGGCAACCACGCGATGTTGTTGGGAATCACCAGGCTGCCCGTGCGTTTCACCTGATCGACGCCCGCGCTCCGCCATTTTTTGGTTTCGGCGTGACCATCGACGAAACTGAAGCCGGCAGATCTCCCGTGACGGCCGGAGGGGGCGTCGAGCCAGGGGTTGTTGTTGTGTTTGCGCAGGTCATCGAAAGGGAAGAAGTGGGAGTCATTGATGCTGTTCTCGTGCTCGTCGATGAGGTTGAAGATGGCGGAGGGTCCTGGAGCTCCGATCAACGTGAGCTTCGGCATGGTGAGGTAGGCATTCTTGTGGTTCACCACCCAGGGGGTCTCCGTTTCGCCGATGAATGCGTTCATGGCATAGCTTCGATTGCGAAGAACGGTTCGATTCCCCAGCCGCAATCCCGCGATATCCGCCGGGCAATGGAAGATCTCCTTCGAGGTGAGGTAAACCCAGGTGGGGCCATTGGTGATGAATCGATCGTTGGTGGCGTCGGCGGCATTCACCATGTCCCCTTCGCACCAAGCCGGGGCAACCCGCGACGCCATGGGGCCGAGGGTTTTGTCGTCGTTGTCCTGGGCATACAGATACCAGGCCAGCCCCAACTGTTTGACGTTGCTCATGCACTTGATGCTCTGGGCCTTCAGCTTGGCCTGACTCAATGCGGGGAGCAGCATGCTGGCCAGGATCGCGATGATGGCAATAACCACCAACAGCTCGATCAAGGTAAAGCCGGGCTTCTTGGGAGCATGCCGGGGGTGCATGCCATTCTCCTAACGCAACGCCTTCTCCCGGGCTTGAACGCGCGGCTCGGATTCTAGGACGAAAACGACCCGCGCCCGGCACCTCGCGACTCCCGACCGAGACCCGCCCGGTGCTGGCTCGGGGTCCGGCCAAACGATTCGCGGAAGCGGCGGTCAAAATGGCTCTGGTCGCTGAATCCCAGGCGAAGTGCGATTCCGGCAATAGACTCCCCGGTTTCCTCCAACAATTCGACCGCGTGCGCCATTCGGACGTGGTTCAGGTAGCGTCGCAGGGTCATTCCCGACGCCCGCTTGAAGATCCGGCCGAAGACGGCACGGCTCATGCCGCAGAGCGCCGCCGCCTCGCCGAGGGCAATCGGATCGGCATAATGCTCGCGCACATGGTCGAAGAGCGGCTTGAGCCGACTCACCTGCTTCTGACGGCGCAGAAGTTCAACCCGATCGAGAGCCGAGTCCCGGAACTCGCGGATCAGGACGTGGAGCAGCACCAGGAGCCACGCTTTGCAGCCCGCCTCGCGATGCGCTGATGGCCCCGCGAAACAACAAGCCACCAATTGGCGAAGGGCATCATGCGCCTCCCCCGCCAGAGGGGAAATCGCCCGCAAAACTTGCAGGCGCCCCTCGGACTTCCGGAAGAAGGGAACAAGAAAGGCACTATCCGCCGGAGGGCAACCGGGCGCGAACACGCACTCCGGGAGGAACGAGATCACCAACACCCGCGTGTTGAGTCCGGGGATCTCCACGGCGCCGTGGGGCTTGAGATGATCCACCACAAGAACGTCTCCCGCCTTCAGGTCCACCACCAACCCGCCCATGGACTCCCGCATCGGCCCGTCCAGGGGCACCAGCAACTCGAGCCGCTCATGCCACGTGAGTCGCCGCGTGACCTCCCCTTCGCGCAAATGAAAAAGACTCACGGCGAAGGGAAACGAAGCCGGCAACTCCAGGGCATGCCGTCCCTTCGAGTCGAGCAGGTGCGTGATCTCGTGGGGACGGAACTTTAGTCCGTCTGCGATCGAACGCAGGCGCTCCAAGGGTGATTGGGGTACGGCTTCAGCCATGGCGTGAGGTCGTTGCAGGCTGCCCCGGCCACGCTCGCCGATTCAACCTCGTTCAAAATCAGCGAAGCGGACCGGCCGTCATGGCGGGCCTACCAACGTGAAGCGGATGGCCTCCCCCGTTCCAGCCCGCGCGACAGGGTTCTTCGCCGATGGATACGATTCGCACCTTGACACTGAATTTCGGCGAACTTCACGGTCAACGTATGTCTTCGACCCGAGAATCCACGAAATCGCGCCGTGAATTTCTGGCTGCATCCGCCGCGGCCGGCATCGCGCTGTCCGTTCAACCCGTCGTTGCCCAGACCATGATCATCACCGCGCCAGATGATCTGGATGTGGGCACCACCAAGGTCGCCGCCAAGGACGGCACCGGATTGTCGGTCTACCACGCGGCTCCCAAGAAGTCGGGAAAGCATGCCACCGTGCTCGTCATTCCGGAAATCTGGGGAGCGCACGAACACATCAAGGACGTTGCCCGACGCCTCGCCAAGGCGGGCTACTTCGCCATCGTTCTGGAGCCCTACTCACGAATTGGCGACCTGACCAAGCTCACCGAGATCAAGGACGTTCTCGCGGGAGCGAACAAGCTGACGGACGAACAGTGTTTCGCCGACCTCGATTCCGTCGTGGATTGGGCGAGCCACCAACCCAAAGCCGATATCGCTCGGCTGGGCATCACCGGATTCTGTCGTGGAGGCAGGACCACCTGGATGTACACGGCGCACAACCCGCGCATCCGGGCCGGGGTCGCCTGGTACGGCGGCTTGAACACCAATCCTCCCGCCCAACCCCTCACCCCCGCCGACGTTGCCTCGAAACTCCACGCACCCGTGCTCGGGCTCTATGGCGGCGCGGACCAAGGCATCCCCCAGGCGGCGGTCGACAAACTGGTCGCGGCCCTGAAGGCGGCCCCCCCGCATGGCGCCGCCTCCGAGGTTCATGTCTACCCTGATATGCCGCATGCGTTCCATGCCGACTATCGCCCCAGCTACCGCAAGGAAGCGGCTGAAGACGGCTGGAAACGGATGCTGGCCTGGTTCAAACGCCACGGCGTGGTGTGACGGTTCCTGGTCATGCCCGGCGTGAAGAATGCCCCTGCCGGGCCGACCACGACCTCGTTTCGCGTCCAGAAATTCCCGTACGGCGGCACAACCCGATTCAGTCCGCCAACGGAGTTGGACTCAGCCCTCCGAGTGACCTGACTTGCGTTGACGCGGATCCAGGGCGTCGCGCAACCCGTCCCCCAGGAATCCAAGCACCATCAACAGCGTCACCAGCGCCCCACCCGGCCCTGCCAAGGCGGTCCAGGAAGTCCGAACTGGGTTGATCTGGCTCGCTCCATCCGCGAGCAACGATCCGAGACTGGCCTGAGGTGGCTGGACGCCCAGGCCCAGAAAGCTCAGGAACGACTCTCCCAGCACGATGGCTGGGATGGTGAGTGTGAGGTACACGAGGATCACTCCCATCGTGTTCGGGAGCAGGTGCCTCAGAATCAACCGGGCGTGCCCCGCCCCCAGGGCACGGGTGGCTTCCATGAACGGCCGCTGCCGCAGCGAGAGCACTTGGCCGCGCACAATCCGCGCCATGGTGAGCCACGACACCCCGCCCAAACCCACCACCAGAAAGAGCACGGGCGCCGCCTCCGCACCGCGACGTCCAGCCACCGATTCCAGGAACCCCACGACAGGCCCCTGCACGGCGGTCACGAGAACGATGATGAACAGGATGGAAGGCATGGAATACAGCACATCCACCACCCGCATCATCACCCCATCCCAACGTCCGCCCACATAACCCGCCACGGCACCCCAACTCACCCCGATCACCAGACTCACCAGCGACCCCGCCAAGCCGACCACCAGACTGACGCGGGCGCCATCGCACACGCGCGCGAGCAGATCCCGGCCGTTGGCGTCCGTGCCCAGCCAATGGTCCCAGGACGGCGATGCCCATTGGTTGTCCGAAAGCTGGTCAGGCTGGACCCTCAGCAAGGCGGGAAGCAGCAGGATCGCCGCGATCAACCCCATCAAAACCAATCCCGCGCGGACCCAACGCCTGTGAATCCAGCCCATCCCGCCCGCAGCACGGCGGCGGCGTTCGGGCAAATCGATGGCTGGTGCAGGCCCCTGCCCCGGATCCTTCCGAGCCTCGTCACGCATGGCGGACCCTCGGATCGAGCCAAGCGTGAACCAGGTCCACCAGGAAGTTCAGGACCAGCAACAACGTGGCGTACAGGAGCACCAAGCCAACGATGAGCGGATAATCCCGGTTCAACGCCCCGTTCACCGTCATCGTTCCGATCCCCGGCAGCTGAAACAGATTCTCCACCACAAACGAGCCGGTCAGCAAATCCGCCAGCAACGGGCCGGCGTACGTCAGCAGCGGAATCGAGGCCAACGGAAAGGCATGACGCAGCAGGACGGACATTTCCCCCACGCCTTTGGCTCTGGCGGTGCGCACGAATTCCTGGCGCAGGGTTTCGGTCATCCCCTCCCTCACCAACCGGGCCACCCGTCCGGCGAAATACGTTCCCAGAGTGATCACGGGCAGGACCAGGTGGTCCACCCCGCCCCACAACGCCACCGGAAACCACCCCAGCCGAACCCCGAACACGAGCACCAACAGCGGGCCCGCCACAAAGCTCGGCACGCACACCGCCAGCAACGAAAGGGTCCCTGCCAACCAATCACCCCACGCGCGGCGGCCCACGGCCGCCAGAAAGCCCAATGGAATGCCGACTCCCAGCGCGAACACGAAGGACAACCCGCCGAGGACAGCGGACACCGGAATGCCCGCCGCCAGAATCTCGACCACCGTGTGGTTTCGATACTTGAGCGACGGCCCCAGGTCCCCGACCAGACAGCCCTTGAGAAACCGCAGGTATTGGGCCGCGAACGAATCATCCAGGTGATAGCGATCGCGGAGGGCGCGCTCGATCTCGGGCGACACCGGCGCGCGATTCTGGTCGAAAGGTCCGCCCGGCGCCATGCGCACCAACCCGAATGCCAGCAGGCTGATGAGCCCCAGCAAGGGGATCATCGCCATCATTCGCAGGATGCAGTGCCGGATCATGAACTGCGGCGCATTGCCTCGGGTGAACCCGCGTTCCCACCCGCACCGATCGTGTTGTCAGAGGCGACCGTTGTCGATCAACCGGGTCCGCCCAAACCAAACGGCCAGCGCCATCTGGGTGCCGCGGGTCACCGTCACTGCGGGCATCAGGGTTTCGGGATCGAAGAAAGCGACATAATCCAGCCGGGCTTCGCTCACTTGCGCCACCCCTTCCGCGACCTGCCGTTCCAGATCACCGGCCGGCACGCCGGTGCGGGCGTCGCGCACCCGCCGACGCACCTCGCGCAGGGACCGACTGAGAACGGTCGCCCCCGCCCGCTGCTCCGGAGTGAGGTAGACATTGCGCGAACTCATCGCCAACCCGTCCGGTTCCCGAACGGTCGTGGCGACCACCACGCGGAGCGGAAAGTTGAGGTCCTGGACCATCCGGCGCACCACCGACGCCTGCTGCCAATCCTTCGCTCCAAACACCGCCACCTCCGGCAGCACCAGAAGGAACAATTTCGCCACCACCGTGGTGACGCCGCGGAAATGGGTCGGGCGCGATGCACCTTCCATCCCGCGGCTCAGGGTCTCTTCCACCACATACGTGCTGTAGCCGCCCGTGGATCTTCCGGCATACATGTCGCCGTCGACGGGCGTGAACACCACATCGGCGCCCGCGTCCCGACACAAGCGCAGGTCCCGTTTCAGATCCCTGGGATACTTGGAAAGATCCTCGGTCGGGGCGAACTGCGTGGGATTCACATAGATGCTGACCACCACCTTGCCGCCCGCGCCCACCAACGCTCGGGCCTTTCGCACGAGACTCAAGTGCCCCTCGTGGAGATACCCCATGGTGGGGACGAGGCCGACCCGAACGCCCTTTCGACGCCAGTCCAAGGCCAGCTTCTGCATTCCCGGGAGCGACGAAATCCGTTTCATACCTACTTTCCTGCGGATTCGGCGCGGGTCTTGAGACGTTGCAGACCCTTCTCGAAGTCCGGCCCCACCATGCGATCCATCATCATGCCGAAGTAACGGTTCACCGGATTCTTGCCCAGATCGCCGTGGTTCGACCAGGTCACCCGGACCACGCCGGCAACCTTTTCCAGGGTGATGGCGCCTTCGGAGACCATCGAGCCGTTGTCGAAGCTGAGCGCGTAAGCGATGCCGTTGGTGGGATTGGCCTTCAACAGCTTCAGCTGCCCGTTGCCCAGTTTCGGCCCGCGCCAGGAGTACTCCGCGCCTTCACCGGTATCCGGCGAGCCATAGGTGAGTTCGAGACCCGGATCCATGTCCTTGTTCCAGACCGTCCATTCCGGCCAACGGCGCAACCCGGCGAGATCCGGGTAGATCGCCTCGGCGCCCGCCTGCACATCAATGCTCCGCTCGACGTGGAAGGTCCGGGGCAGAAAAAGCCCCACCAAAAGCACCAGGGCGACCACGGCCAGAATGCCGACCGCCACGTTTCCGAGAACCTGTTTCAAACGACGGGACTTGGCGCGGCGTGAGGAACTCATGTTTCAGGCCGCAGGAATTATCGACTCCCTCTCGCTTATGCCAGCCCCAAACTTGGTGTCCGCCCCGTCCGGTTGGTTCGCATGGGAAACCGCAGGTTCACAATGGACCGGTTCATCGCCTTTGAAACGGGGAGCATTCCGGGGGGCGGGACGCCCCCCTCTACGGCAGGCGAGACGCCCGCCGCTACCGGCAACCGTGGCCGTGGTTCGAGCACCCCCAAAAGGCGTCGGTCGGCGCTGCCACTTCGATGGCCCCGGTCGGACAGGCTTCCGCACATTCCGCCGCCACCACCTGGAGGCCGCGCTCGAATGTCTCATCCAGCGGCGCCGCCACCCGCACCTCGAAGCCGCGCCCGACGAAGGTCAGACCCAGCGGTTCCGCCGACTCCGACGCGATCTTCACGCAGATGCCGCACAGGATGCATTTGCCGGGTTCGAAAAGCACCCGTCCCGGATGTCGATGCTGCTCGAAGGCCCGGCGCTGCCGCGGGAAGCGTCCGAACTCGGCGCCGTACACCTGAGAATAATGCTGCAACCGACAGTCCCCGGCCGCCCGACAGTCGCAGTGCAGGCAGCGCGCGGATTCGTGGGCGGCCTCCGAAGGATCGAAGCCGACACCCCCACCCGACTTGGGCGTCACCCGAGGCTCGGGGCTGGCTCCCGCACGAAACAAATGCAGCTCCGGCTTCTCCAGGCGGCCCATGACACTCGAGAACGGTTTTGGCGCCTTGCGCGGATCGTGACCCGCCAGGAATTCCCCGATGGCTTCGGCCGCCATCTGTCCTTCCGCCATCGCCTTCACCAACTGCTTCACCGGCCGCACCGCGCTGCCGGCTGAAAACACCCGTTCCACACTGGTGAGGAAGGCGTCGGCCCGCACGATTTTCACCCCGGCCACCGTCATGGTAACGCCCAACGCCTCACCGTCCGCCGCCGTCATCTCACCCGCCGCCAGAAACACCGCGTCGAATTCGGCCAGCAAGGAGGTCATGGGAATGTCCCTGCCCACCAAGATTCCGGAACGGAACTCGATTCCCATCCGTTTCAGATCACGAATCTCGGCTTCCAGAACGGCAGGTTCTAAACGGCCGGCCTCCACTTCCCGGCGCAACGACCCACCGGGTGTTTCGGCACGGTCCCAGACAACACACGCATGCCCGTTGCGCATCAGTTCATAGGCGGCCGCCAATCCCGTCGGACCCGCCCCGACCACCGCCACGCGCTTGCCGGTCGCCGGCTTCCGCGGGGCCAGGTAAGGCTCGGCGCGGCTCTGGTTGGTGTCGGCAACGAACCGTTCCACCTCTCGGATCGCCGCGGCGCTGTCGCACGCCGTTCGTCGACATCCGTTCTCGCAGGGCCGGTGGCACATCCTTCCCAGCACGGCCGGCAGCGCCAGCGCCGCGCGCACCGTGGCCGCGGCTTCCTCGGGCCTGCCCAACTGCACCTGACGCAGCATCTGCGGAATGTTCAGGCCCAGCGGGCAGATTCGAACGCAGGGCGACAGGCAATCTCCGACATGATCGCTCAAGAGCAGTTCGAGCGCGGAACGTCGCAGGTCATGGACCTCGGGCGTTTCACTCTCCACGACCATGCCCGCCACCGCCTTCATGCCGCAGGAGGGAACCACGGATGTCCGGCCGTTGAACCGCAGTTTGACGACGCAGACCAGGCAGGAGGTCATCGGCCCGCAACGTTCGAGGTAACAGAGCGTCGGGATGTCGATCCCCAACTGGCGGGCACCGTCGAGAATGGTTTTGCCCTCCTCAATCTCCACCTCCCGGCCGTCAATGGTGATGGGTATCATCGAACCTCCACCGCCCCGTAGGGGCAGACGCGACGGCACGTGTCGCATTTGGTGCAGAGTTCCTGGCGGATTTCGTGACGCTCATAGGCCCGGAACGGGATCGCGTCGACAGGACACTGCTGGGCGCAGAGCGTGCACCCCGTGCAGCGGTCGTTGATGTGGTAATGAACCAGCGCCGCGCATTTGCCCGACGGACAACGGCCTTGCAGGTGGGCTTCGTACTCGTCGCGAAAGTAGCGCAGTGTCGTGACGATCGGATTGGGAGCCGTCTTTCCAAGACCACACAGACTCCCCTGCCCCACCGATTGCGCCAGCTTCTCCAGTTCACCCAAATGCTCGGGACGGCCCTTGCCGGCGCAGATCAATTCCAGGAGGTCCAGCATCCGGCGCGTTCCGACCCGGCAGAAGGTGCACTTGCCGCACGACTGATCCTGGGTGAAGCGCAGAAAATAGCGGGCGATGTCGACCATGCAGTCGGTGTCGTCCAGAACCACGAGCCCGCCCGAACCCATGATCGCGCCGACTTCGCGCAGGGACTCGTAATCCACCGAGGTGTCCGCCAGTCGTGCCGGGACACAGCCCCCCGAGGGTCCACCGATCTGCACCGCTTTCAAACGGCGACCCGCTGGAACGCCGCCGCCGATTTCGTCCACGATCTCACGGATGGTGGTGCCCATGGGCACCTCGATCAGACCGCCGCGCACGACCTTGCCCGCGAGGGCGAACACCTTGGTGCCCTTGCTCAACTTGGTTCCGATCGCGGCAAAGGCTTCGCCGCCCTTGCGAAGAATCCACGGCACGCACGCCAGCGTTTCGACGTTGTTGATCAGGGTCGGTCGTCCCCACAACCCCGATTCGGCCGGGAACGGCGGACGCAGTCGGGGCATGCCCCGTCGCCCTTCAATGGAGGCGATCAGTGCGGTTTCCTCACCACAGACAAACGCGCCGGCGCCTTCCTTGATCTGGACCCGGAACGGATGGGGTGTTCCCAGCAACCGGTCGCCGAGCCAGCCGCGTTTCACCAGAAGATCGATGGCGGCCTGAACCCGTTTCACCGCCAGTGGATATTCCCGACGAATGTAGAAGATCCCCTCCGTGGCGCCGGTGGCCAGGGCCGAGATGGCCAGGCCTTCGATGATCCGGAACGGAAATGACTCCAGCAGCATCCGGTCCATGAAAGCCCCGGGATCGCCTTCATCCCCGTTGCAGATCACGTACTTGGTGTCGTTCGCCGTGCCCTGGACCATTTTCCATTTCGGTCCGGTCGGAAACCCCGCGCCACCGCGACCGCGCAGGCCGCTCTTGGTGATTTCCTCGATCACCCGATCGGCGGGGAATTCCACCAGGCAGCGGCGCAGTCCGGCGAAACCGTCGTGGCGCAGGTACTCCTCGAGATCCAGAGGATCGAGGTGACCGAAGTGTTCGGAGGCAATGTGAACCTGCCGCCCCAGAAACGCCTGGGCGGGGCCCGCCTTCATGTCCACCACGCAACGGGTGGTCGGACTGTCGTCCTGCTCCAACAGCACGCGGTCGACGGCCCGCGCCGCCGTGCGCGCCACCCGACGCCAGAGACTGGGAGGGCGGAAGTTCTCCAGAACCAACTGTCGGGCTTCGTTCGGTTTCACCGCCGCGTAGAACCGGGACGCCTGCCCGGGCTGCACAATCTCCACCAGCGGCGTGCGATGGCACATGCCCACGCAACCCACCCGTTTGACGTTGACGGAAACGCCCACCAACCGCGCCGCGCTGTGCAGTTCGTCGAATAGCCGGTCGCTGCCCTTCGCCATGCAGCACGAACCCAGGCCGACCCGGATCTCGGGACCGGTCACTTCGCCGCCTTCGCCTGCGGGATGCTCGGTGGATCCGCCCGCGTCCATCCCCTGGGCATGCGCTTCGAGGAACTCCCGGATGACCGTCGGCACGTGTTCGGTCTCCACCATGCCTTTGGTCACCTGGTCGAGCTTCACCACCGGCGCCAGCGTGCAGCATCCCAGACACGCCACCGGTTCGATCGTGAACTGGCCTTCGGGGTCGGTGTCCTCACCCGCCTGGATCCCCAGATGCCGCCGCAACGATTCCTCCACCCGGTCCGCGCCCGTCACGTGACACGCGGTGCCGTGACAGACGTGAACGATATGCTTGCCAACCGGCTTGTGCCGGAACTGGTCGTAGAAGGTCGCGATGCCCCAGATCTGCGCCGGGGTGATCTGACTTCGTTCGCAAACCCGCCGCAGCGCCGGCTCCGGAAGGTAGCGATAGTGTTCCTGCAATGCCTGCAGGATCGGAATCACCGCGTCCTTGGTCGACCCCAGCCGGTCCACCGTTTCATCAACAAATTGAAGGATCAGCGGGTCAGCGGACATCGTTCGTCTCTCCCTTCGCCGGCGCATTCGAAGCGCCAATGCAGTACAAGTTCCGGTCCGTGCGGATCAGGAAACGTCCACCGGCCACCGCCGGCGTGGCGTAGATGTCCTCGCCCATTTCAAACGCGGCGAGGGATTCGAAGGCCCTGCCCGCCTTCACCACCATCACGTTCCCCGGTTGGCCAAACAGATACATCCGCTCGCCCACCACCAGCGGCGAGGCCTGGATTTCCAATTCAAATCCGTGGTCCCAGATCTTTTCACCCGTCCCGGCATCCCGGCAGATCAAATGCCCCTCGGTGTTGGCCGTGAACAGGAGATCGCCCACCACGGTCGGGCTTGGCACATCCGGAACCTCGTCGGTGAGCTTCCATTTCACCTGAGCGCTGGTGATGTCGCCCGTTCCCTCGGGAGCCAGCGCGGTCAGCGCATTCCCGGGGCTCGTCGCAAAGAGCCTGCCGCCTCCAAAGACCGGCGATGGCGCCAACTCGCCACCGAGGACATGCGCGCGCCAGATCTCTGCGCCGGTGGCCACATCATGACCCATGAGCCAGGGATCGCCCGCGGTCACCACCTGTGCCTTGCCCCCGACCGTGATGACCAAGGGAGTCGTCCAACTGCCGCCTACCGGTCGTTTGGCGGTCCAAGCCATCTTGCCGGTCGCGGTGTCCAGCGCCAGCAACACGGATTTGCCGTCCTCGGCGGCACCTTGGTCGGCTTGGACGAGGAGACGGTCGTTCCAAACCACCAGCGAAGCAGCGTGCCCATAACCGTTCTCCTTGAAATCCAAACGCTGGTGCCAAACCAGGTTGCCCGCAAAATCCAACGCCCCCAGTTCACCCGTGGCGAACACGGCATACACCCGAACGCCATCGGTCGCCGGGGTGCTCGCCGCCTGCCCGCTCTGGTCCGGCGGATCGATCGCCGGTGCCGGAGCGTTGGTCGGAGTCACTGGCCGTGCCCACAAGGCCTCACCCGAATCCAGGTGGAACGCGAACACCCGTCGTTGCTCACGATTGCCGCCAGTCACGAATACCCGGTCGTTCCAAACCACCGGTGAGCTGTACCCCTTCAACGGAAGCGCTGCCTTCCACAGCACGCCGGTACCGGTTTTGGCGTCCCAGAGGAGTGGAACATCGGACGCAGCCACCCGCCCGCTGCCATCCGCACCCCGGAATCGGGGCCAGTTCCTGGCCTGTTCATCCAGAGTCGGCCCCGCCGAGACCGCCAGCACTCCGGTGACCACCCCCGACCCCACCGATTCCGGATGAGCCAAGGCCGCCACCGCCGTCTCGGGCAACCGTGGAAGACGCACCTTCCAGAACAACCCCATGCCGAGCATGGCCAGCACCCACACGCCCGTGATGCTGAACAAGGTCAGTCCGGCCCGCCGCGTCGTCATGTGACGGTCCGGCGCCGCCCAGACCACCGGCAAGCCATCCGAACCTGTGGATTTCGGCCGTGGATCGCTCAGCACGGACTCGCCCGCGGCCGTCGACGGCATCCGTCCAGTGCCTCCCCTGGCTGACCTGCCGGACTCGCTCACCATGCGGGCGAGCATCACCAGCACGGCTCCACTGCCGAGCAACAGCCAGGCACCCATGCGATCCCGCTCCAGTCGGCGGAAGTAAAGCCGGCGAAGATCCTGGTCCAATTGTCGAACCGCGCCCTTCAGCGACTCATTCTTCGGGTCGGACAACAGGCTTGCCCGCGCCTTCGCCAGCTCTGGCGAGCGCCAGGGTTCTTCACGTGATTCGCGCAACTGCCCCGTCACCATCACCGCCGCCACGAGCAATAAAAATGCAGCGACCACATAGAGAGCCCGGGATCCCACGATCGAACCCATCCCATTCCCATTTCCCCCAACCGACTTCCATGGCCACGTCGGACCGCCCGCCAACGGTGGCACTGCCGCCGGACCCGATGGTTTGGGGGCGTCCTCACTCACGGATTGCCTCCCGTCGCGCCTGGCCCACAGCCGCAGCCGCCCGATTTCGCCGACGGCACGGGATGAACCGCCGCGATCGCGGGATGGGTCGTCACCGCGTCCGGCGCCGGCGACCAACCCAACCGAATCCGTTCCTGGGGGCAGCTCGAGAAGCAGCGTGCGCACGCGAAACAAGCCGTTCGATCCGGTTGGTATTCGTCGCGCCGACGCACCATGCCGAGGCTGATCCATTTCATGGCCACCACCAGGCCGCACCAAACGCCAAACCAGAGACCCCCCATTCGGAATTTGCCCCTGAGTTCCTCGGCACGGGGCAGCAGGTCCTTGGATTGGCGCTCCGCCCGATCCAAAGCCAGCCGCTCGGGAAGCGTCGGCGTCGCCGGCACCCCACGGGCCAACGAATCCCCGTAGTCTTCGACCAACGCCACCGTCGGGTGCAACCGCGCCGCCGCGCCGCCAAACACCCAACCCACCCCAGCACCCGCCAGCACCAGGAACGGCAGTGCCGCCAGCGCCACCAGGATACCGCGGCGCGCCATCGAAACTTCCTTGGGCCGCATCAGTCCGGGATCGGGCTCCCGGATGATTCCGAACGGGCACGAACTCGGGCAGAGCCGGCATTGGGTGCACACATCCGGAGTGACGCGCACCCGCCAGCGCGAAAGGGCGGAGGCGACTTTCAGCAGCGCCCCGTAGGGACAGAGAAATCGGCAATAAGGCCGGCCCACAAACAGGCTCAGCACCAGAAACGCACCGCCGGTCAGCAGCATGCCCAGACTGCCGCTCAGCCGGAAAATCGGCACGAAAGGATCAAAGCGGCAGATCAGAAACGCCGCGCCGGTGGCGGCAAAGGTGACTCCGGCGCCAAGGTAGATGAAGGGCAGCACGCCCAGGCCGCTCTCGAGCCACCGGGGAACCTTCACCGGCCGCACCAGCAACAAGTCCTGCAAGGCACCATGCGGACAGACCGCCGCACAGAACGTGCGTCCCGCAAACAACGCCACCAGCAGCGGCGCCGCAAAAAACACTCCCACGCCCACCGGCAGGGCGTAGCCCGTTCCAAAAACCGTCAGGGCCACGTTCTGCACCGAACCGATCGCGCACACGCAACCTTCCCGATAGAACCCGAAGTACAGCAGCGAAAAGCCCGACAACCAGGCCAGACCGGTCCGGGAACGTTTCGCGTACACCAGCGCGGTCGCCGTCCCCAAAGTCGCCAGCAACACCGCGATATCGAACCACTCCATGCCCTGCGATCGGGCGGAGGGATACTGGGTCGCCGGCATCGAGTAGCCGCTTTCAAAGTCCGGCGGCGGAAACCGCAACTCCGCAGCCTCGCCCAGCGCCAGAAAGCCGATCCCCGATCCGAGACACACCAGCGCCACCCACGCCAGCCATCGAACCCCCCGCCACCTCGCTCGATGTTCGTTCACCCATCGCATGGTTCAGGTCGTGAACTGATAGTAGGGCTTCTCCACCGGTGCCCGATAAAAGGCATCGCCCGGACACGACCGCGCGATCGCGCATTCGTTGCAATTCAGGCACCGGTCGTGACGCACCTGAAGATGGAACGAGCCGTTCCCGAACAGCTTGCAGCCTTCGATGCACTTGGCGCACCCGATGCACAGGTCTTCGTCGATCTTGTACTCGAAGTACGGGTCCTCGATGAACTTCCGCAGAATCGCCGAGGTCGGGCACAGCTGATTCTCCGCGCCTGTGTCCAACCCGATCGGTTGCGGCTCGAAATACCCGGTGCAGAGGTCGCAGTACCCGCAGATCGGGAACCAGTTCACGCACTTCACCGCCGACTGCTCGAGCACGCATTCGGTCGCGCATCGACTGCAGGACAGGCATTTTCGGGGGTCGATCTGCCAGACGGTGTCGGCCGCCGCACCCCGGTGGGACAACGCCCCCACCGCCACCCCAGCCCCGGTCAATCCGGCCACGCGAAGCCCATTCCGTACAAACTCCCGGCGGCTGGTTCGATCGTCGTTGGAAGGTCCTGGAAGCATGGGTTACGCCGCGACCGCCGCGACTCCTTTCGGCTGAAAGATCTGGATCGTGGACCCCACGAGATCGAGCACCGCCACCCGCCCATCCGCACCCACCGCCACGTCCAACCCTTCCAGCGCCGTGTCGGGCTTTCCCCGACTCCGCTCATCCGAGCCCACCGGGGCGAATTGATTCGGTCCGGCCACCACTGTCTCCAACCCGCCCGCCGCCCCGTACACTTTCACGCGTGGCAACCCCTTCTCCGCCGTCACCACCCGGCCATCCCCCAGCAAGCTCACCGCGATCGGATTGCAGCAGCCGCAGAAGGCGTCCAAGGCCACACCCGCACGGCCCCAGGCCAGTTCCAAGGCTCCATCCACGGTGTACACTTCCACCCGATGCCGCCCCGGGTTGGTCACCCGCAACAAGCCGTCGCCACCCAGTTCCACATCCAGAAACGGACTCGGGAGCACCAACCCGGGAATATTCCGTTCCGGGTTCTTTTCACCGATTCGCAGCTGGATCCGCCCTTCCAGATCGCAGCGGTACACCACCCGGTTTCCCGAGTCGGCCACGAAGAGCATGTCTTTGCCCACCGCCAGTCCGGTCAGGAAGGGCTTTCCGCTCACCGCCGGCCAGCGCGCCAACCGCTGCCCCTGGCGATCATAAACCTCCACCCGATCCCGCAGGCCCACGAAGAGCCTTCCATCCGGAGCCAGGGCCAGACACCGCACCACGTCCCCGATCGCCACTTCCGCCACCTTCGCCCCGCCCAGGTCATACGCCAGAAGGCTTCTCCCCGCCGTCACCCAGAGTTCGCGCGGAGTCGTCCACACCAACCGACGCACTCCGGAGGCTGCCACGGCGAACCCGGCAACCCGTTCGTAGCCGATCAGCGCCGGATCCACCTGCCTCAACCGGTCCACATCGTAGCGCCAGGGGTTCTCATCGACCGCCGCCGCGGCCGCGGCAGTTTGTGGGGCTGCCCAGGTCGTCGGCCCCGTGGCCACAGCGACCGCGGTCCCTCCCAAAAACTGTCGTCGCGTCCAACGGCCGCCTGTTTCGGAGTTCATGCGTCCACCGCTCCTTCCTGCGTGGTGCGCCGCCGCCAATCCGCCGCCTTCGGCAAACCGCACCCTTCTTCCAACACCGGGCACGCACCACACGGGGAAACCTTCTGACAATTCGCGTCGGCACCACGACGCACGCCCCAAATCGTGCCGCCCACCAACACCCCGGCTGCCGCCCACCGGGCGCCCGCGGTCAGAAACTCGCGGCGCCTTGGGTCAATCCTGGACCGGTCATCCGTCATATATTCACCTGCCACCCCGTCCCGTTCTGCGGTTCCCCGGAGTCTCCGGTGGCTCCAAAACTCGGGTCATTCGATCTCGCAGCGTCACCTGAAGCGTTCCTGATGATCCCTCGTGTCTGCTAAGCCTATTTGGTCAAAGGCTGACCGTTTCTTGGTCTTTGGCTCAGCGGGCCAGGTCCAGGCAGATCATCCGGGTCATGTCCCGGGCCAACAAACGGCCACCTGCCAACGCCAGTGGCGCCCACACTTCGTGCCCTTCGATCACTTGCGCCCCGGCCACCGGCCGATACGCCGCCGACGTCGCCTCGATCGCCGCCAACCGGCCCGTATCGCTCAACGCCAGAATCAGTCCGTCCGCCATCAGAAGCGGCCCCAGCCCAAACGACGCTTCCGGACCGCTGGCCCAGACGACTTTTCCATCCAATCCAAGGCAGACGAACTGGCCGTCCGCCCGGATGCCGAACAGGTGGTTGTCGTGAAAGATCGGCGAGTGCTGGGTCGCCCCGAACACGTTCGCCTTCACGCGCCAGAGCGGCGATGCCTCCAGGGCCCCGTCCTTCATGGCAAATTGCAGCATCAGGCTTCCCGCATTGTAACCGCCGGTGAGAAACACCCGGCCTTCGCCCGCCACCACCGGGGTGGGCACGGTGGCGATGTTGATCTTCCAGTCCGCCGTTTCCCAGGCGATCGAGCCATCCCGCGCATTCACCGCCACCACCCCGCCGCTCGCGGGATAGAGGTACCAACGCCCCCCGTTCCATTCCATCAACACCACCGAGGCGTGGGTCATTTTCCAGCCATTCGGATTCGGGGTCTTCCAAAGCACCTTGCCCGTCGCCAGTTCCACCCCGATGAGCAGCGCCTCCGGGCCGCCCGGCGCCAGAACCACCACCGTTCCATCCACCAGCGGGCATTGCCCGGTGTACCAGGGCGGGATCGTCGCCCCAAAATCACGGACCAAATCCAACCCCCACCCGAAGGCACCCGTCATCGCGTCCACCATCACCACATGACATTTCGGCCCCATCGCCACCACCTTGCCACCCGTCACCGCCGGAACCGTCCGGGTCAGACCATGGTTGCGTTTCACCGACACCGGATAGGAGTACCGCCAGATCTCCGCCCCATCGCCCATCGAGAGACATCGCAGCGCGTCCCGTTGCTTCTCGCGATCGTAGTCCATCAGGTACAGACGCCCATGATCGATCACCGGCCCCGCGTAGCCTTCACCCACTTCCACCGACCACAACGATCGCGGACCGGTCGCCGGCCAGGTGCGAGCCAGGGGTTGGCTCTCCCGACTGATCCCGTCCGATTGCGCTCCCCGGAATCGCGGCCAGGAACCAGCGAGGTTCGAAGGTTTTCCCGCCCCCACCACCAGGGTGCCTCGCGCAAACACATCCTGGGTGTCGCCCGCCGCTGAATCGCCAGCGGGTCGATCCTTGCCCGGAACCCGCAGGTCAACCGGCGCTCGAACCGGCGCCAGCAGCCAAACCGCCAGCACTCCGGCCAACACCACCGCCATCACCCACGGAGTCGCGGCCGGCAGGGACCTGGGTTGGGGCATTGTTCCAGCCATCGTGCCACCACCCTGCCGGTCGCCCCGCTCCAACCGCTCACCCGATTCGGTCAAAAACTCAACGTTCCTTGGCATCGGCCCAGGCCTTGCCCGGCATCCCCGCCTGCTCTTAACTGACGTCGCCATCCCTATGCCCCTCTCCCGCCGCAGGTTCACCCGCCAATTGCTCGCCGCCAGCGCCGCCGCCCTGACCGCGCCCTCCCTCCCCCTTCGCGCCCAGGCCCAGACCCCATCCCCGGCCATCCTCACCGGCGACCGTCCCACCCTCCCCGACGGGGTCGCCAGCGGCGATGTCACCTCCGATTCCGCCATCGTCTGGAGCCGCACGGATCGACCCGCCCGTATGGTGGTCGAATGGTCGAATTCTGACCGGTTCACCGAAGTCCGGCGCGTTGTGGGCCCGGTCGCCGGCCCGGAAACCGATTTCGCCACCAAACTGCGCCTGCGCGGACTCCCTCCCGGTCAGCGCATCTTCTACCGCGTCGCCTACGAAGGCCCCGGCGGCCCCGGAGATGCCGGTCCGTCCACCCCGGGTGAATTGGTCACCGCCGACCGCGATCCGCGGGATGTCTTCTTCGCCTGGAGCGGTGACACCTGTGGTCAGGGGTATGGCATCGACGAGCGCCACGGCGGATTGCTCACCTACGACTCCATCCGGCGACTGCGCCCCGATTTTTTTGTTCACTCCGGCGACCTGATCTATGCCGACAACCCGATCCTGCCCGAACTCAAACTGGCCGACGGCACGGTCTGGCGAAATCGCGTCACCGAGGGGAAGAGCAAGGTCGCCGAGACGCTGGCCGAATTCCGGGCCAACTACCGCTACAACTTCCTGGATGCCCATGTCCGCGCGTTCCAGGCGACCGTGCCCGTCTTCGCCCAATGGGACGACCACGAGGTCCGGAACAACTGGTATCCCGGCCAGAAGCTCGACGAGGACGACCGTTACACGGTGAAGGATGTGGACCTGCTGGCCACCCGCGCGCGGCAGGCCTTTTTCGAAAACAATCCGGTCACCCCGTCGCGCGATTCCCAAATTTACCGGCAGGTCTCCCGCGGACCACTCTGCGACCTGTTCTTCCTCGACCTGCGGTCCTACCGCGCCGCCAATTCCACGAACCGCCAGGCCCAATCCGGGCCGGACACCCGCTTTCTCGGCGAACGCCAGCTTGGCTGGTTCGAATCCGCGCTTCGCCGAAGCAAGGCCCGTTGGAAGGTGGTGTGTTCGGACATGCCGCTGGGGCTCGCCATCGGCGACTCCGGCGGACGTTGGGAGGCAAGTTCCAACGGCGACGACGGACCGCCCCTTGGTCGTGAGCTGGAAATCGCCCGCTTGCTTCGTTCGCTCCGGGATCACCGCGTCCAGAACGTCCTCTGGCTGACCGCCGACGTTCACTACGCCGCCGCCCACTATTACGATCCCGCCGTCGCCGCCTTCACGGAGTTTCTACCCTTCTGGGAATTCGTCAGCGGCCCGCTGCACGCCGGCAGCTTTGGCCCAGCCGCGTTCGATCGAACCTTCGGACCAAACGCCTTTTGGCGATCGCGCCCCACGGGCGCTCCTCAAAACGCGCCGCCCTCGGCCAACGAACAGTTCTTCGGCACCGTCCGCATCCAGGCGCGCACCGGCGTGGCGAGCATCGATCAATACAACCGCATCGGCCAGAAAGTGTGGGGCATCGAACTCCCGCCAGCGTAGTCGTCGCTCCTCAGCCCCATCCACGCACCCCCATGATCGCACCGTCGCCAACCTCCATTCTCGACCCCCAGGTCAACGGCTATGCCGGAGTCGATTTCCAGGCCGACAATCTTTCCGCGGAACGCCTGCGCATCGCCACCCAGGGATGGCGCCGGGACGGCGGCGATCAGTTCCTGCTGACCCTGGTCACCGATCACTGGCCCGTCCTGCTCAACCGACTTCGCCAGCTGCGCAATGTCGTCGTGGGCCGCCCTGACCTGCGGGAGGTGATCCCCGGGTGGCACATCGAGGGCCCCTTCCTCTCCGATCAACCCGGGTTCCATGGCGCACACGAACCGGCCCTGATGGTCGACCCCACGCGCGATCATCTCCAACAACTCCGCGATGCCGTGGGTTCGGACCCGATCCTCCTCACCCTGGCGCCCGAGCGACGCGGCGCCATCGAAGCGATTGCCGAAGCCCGGCGCCTGGGAATCACCGTCAGCCTCGGCCACACCAACGCCTCCGCCACCCAGATCCGCGAAGCCGTGTCCGCCGGCGCCACCGGCTTCACCCACCTCGGCAACGCCTGCCCCCAACAACTGGACCGCCATGACAACATCCTCTGGCGCGTCGCCGACGTTCCCGACCTCACCATCGGCCTCATCGCCGACGGTCTCCACGTCTCGCCCCTGCTCTTCCGCCTGTTGCACCGGGCGATTTCCCCGGACCGCATCTACTACACCACCGACGCCATGAGCGCCGCGGGTGCGCCCCCCGGCGATTACCCGCTCGGCCGACTCCGGCTTCACGTCGGTCCGGATCGGATCGTGCGCCAACCGGGACGCTCGAATTTCGCAGGTTCCGCCTTGATGCCGAACGAACTGCTGCCCCGCGCCTCCGAGATGCTGGGAGTCCCGGCCGAGCAACTGGCCGGAGCCGTTTCGGAAACACCCCGTCGCTGGCTGGGCCTCCCGCTCCCGGACCGTCAGGCACCTTGAATCGCGGGGAGTTCGTCGCGGCATCCGCCAGGCTCAACGCGGTTCTTTCCCATGAACCGTGCCCCGTGGCGGCGGGCGTCTCGCCTGCCGTAGAGGGGGGCGTCCCGCCCCCCGGAATCCCCGGTTCCTGGCCCGTGAGCAGGTCATTCTTGAACAGGGGGCTTCCCATGAACCGTGCCCCGTAGCGGCGGGCGTCTCGCCTGCCGTAGAGGGGGGCGTCCCGCCCCCCGGAATCCCGGTTCATGGCCCGTGAGCAGGTCGGTTTCGAACGGGGGACTTTCAACCCGTCGTGGACCCGGGCCTCGACGTTCAGACCACCGCCCGTAATCGCACCCGGCTTTCCGCCG
Source organism: Verrucomicrobiota bacterium (assembly GCA_963205105.1). Lineage (GTDB taxonomy): Bacteria > Verrucomicrobiota > Verrucomicrobiia > Limisphaerales > CAIMTB01 > CAIMTB01. The sequence goes on from CAUJJW010000327.1 coordinate 51,121, forward strand.
CGCCCAGGATGATCCAGTTGTCGCCCCGACGCAGCGGAACCTTCATGCGCGAAGTGGCCTCGCCAATCACCATCCCGTTCACAATCGTGCCGAGTTTACTGCCGCGATCTTCCACGAGGAATCCCCGTGCCGTCCGCTCGATCGCGCAGTGGTTCCTCGACACTTGATACGGCGGTTCGTCATCCACATGCAGGTCGTTGGCGGAAAACACGCTGGCCACAGCCGTTGGCGACCGTCGACCGATCCGGAACGGAAACGTGCTGATCCGCATTTCAAACGGACCGCCCGGGTGTTGACCGTAGAGGCTGATGGTTGCGTTGGGGTCCACGACCACTCCGTCCACGCCATCCTTGTCCCCCTCGATCGACGGCCCGCGTTCCTCCGACAACACCACGTTGTTGCGCAATGCCTGCCGGAGCCGCACCCCCATGCCGCGCAAGCGTTCAAACATCGTTCCCAGGTACGCCTTCAACCGCTCCGGATCCTGCAGCACCGCATCCATGAAGTTCTCCTCCGTGATCACCTCGACCACCGTCGCCGTCGACGCCCGGGCCGTCGCCGCCCGCGGCTTATCATCGATCATCGCCATCTCACCCAGGATCTCCCCCGGGTATAAGATCCCCAGATGGGTGGTCTTCCCGCCTTCCGTCAGGGTGATCTCCACGTGCCCGGAAACGATCCGGTAGGCTTCCCGGCCCGCTTCGCCCTCCCGAAAAAGAACTTCTCCGCGCTCGAAATGCTTGAGCTGCATGACGCGGAAGAACTTCCGGTCCCGGCCCCCGCTGGTCAAGCCGGGCCCCGAGCGGATCGATACCGACCCCCTGAACCATCAACCCTGCCTCCGTAGCGGCGGGCGTCCCGCCTGCCGTAGAGGGGGGCGTCCCGCCCCCCAGAATCCCCGGTTCAAGGACCCTGAGCCGGTCGGTTTCAAACAGGGCACTACCCATGAACCGTGCTTGGTCCTCTCCATGAACCTCGCCTCCGTAGCGGCGGGCGTCTCGCCTGCCGTAGAGGGGGGCGTCCCGCCCCCCGGAGTCCATCCTGGTTCATGGTCTGTGAGCATGGCGCCTGCGCCAACGCCGCTCTCCATGAACCTCCTCTCCTCATCGTCATCGTACTCCTAATCGTAATCCCCCCCTCCCCCGGTTCACATGGTCCCAATACGTTTCCAAATCCTGGCCCGCCGCCCCTTTCCCGCGCCTCAAAACTCACTCGTTCCCCGTCTCTCGCACCCGATACCATCTCGGTCCCTGCCCCACCCGTCCCGGCTCCACGACCGTCGACTCACGGTTCCCGGTCGCCCGACGCGGGAATCCTGGCAACTGCGCCGACTCGAACCGCCCTGGCCAACCGGCAACCATTTCCACGTCATACAAACGCCCCGCCACCGTGCGCCATTCCAACCGTAGCCGCCCCCCTTCCCGCTGATAGTCCAACCGAAAGGGCCCTGACTCCCTCGGCGAGGTTCCCAACCGGAATTCCTCGGCATTCCCAGAGCCGTCCTGGTCCGGGTCCCCGTCGGCGCCATCCTCGCCAGCACCCGACTTCGGATTGAGCCGGTGCTCCACTTCCCATCCATCCGGCAAACCGTCCCGGTCCGTATCGGGATGGTCCGGATCCGTTTCCAGTTCAGCCTCCCGCGCCTCATCCAAGCCATCCCCATCCCGATCCAACGCCGGCGCCGCCGCCAGCGATACCTCCAGCGGCTCCAGCTGCCAGCCATCCTCTTCCAGCCGGCGAAGCCCATCTCCCAGAAACGCCGTGTCGAGCTCCAGCCGGATCGTGTTGCCAGTCACTACGGGAGTGACCACCACCGCCCCCACCGAAAACGACGATCCCACCCGCTCCAAACCCAGCATCGATCGCCTGAAATCGATCACCATGAAGTCCGCGTTCTCCTCCCCCGGTACGGGGGCCACCTCCGGAGATCGGTTGAATTGCCGTAACCGGATGCCATCGACCGATTCCATGGCAGAGGTCATGGAAAACACCCCCAGCCCCAGCGCCACCGGATTTCCCAGCCGCCGGAACTCCGGCAGGTTCCCGTCCGCCCATTCGTCTCCCAGCAACCCCACCCATTGCGGGCGAAATCCTTCAAAACCCAGATTCAACCCCGCCAACGGATGGCCGCGACGGGAACCCACCCCCAGGCAGTTCGTCAAACCTCCACCTTCCGCCACTCCCAGGAACAGCAGCAGCGTCTGGCCCGGCCACAGCATCGCGTCGCGCAACCCCACCCGCACCCGTTGCGTGTCGTGATTCACCACCAACCGACCCGGACTCGAGGCGTCCCCGGGCATGCTGACGACACCTTCCCCGGTCAGGTCAAAGGTCTCCCCAGGCCGATTGCCGTCCTCATTCCGGTCAACACTCGGTCCCTCCAACAGTAGCCCCCATTCCGATCGGAGCGTCCTGACTTCCCCTGCCGATCCGGTCCGCCGCACCGCGAACTGATCGAGGATTCTCCCCTCCGGACTCACCGCTTCCAAATGCATGACCTCCCCCCGCAGCCGTGCGCGAACGAAGTGATGCGCGTACACGAATTGTGCGCTGCCGCCGTCCCGGCGGTACTTCGGATACAGCACCGCCCCACCACCCCCCGTCACCACCGCGTGCACACCGTTGGTCGGCGCAAATCGCTCCCAGGCGTGGTCGTGCCCCATGAACACCAGCTGAACACCAGCCGTTGCCAACGCCGGCAACAGCGCCTCGCGCAATTCCTCAATATCCGGACGCCCACTCACATCGTAGTCGTCCAGAATGTGCGGACCCGAGGTTCGAATGGGCTGATGAAAAAACACCACCTTCCACGGCTGGCGGGTGCCGGCCAGATCGTTGGTCAGCCATCGGTAGGGCGCGCTTCGACTCCCGTCCGGCAACACCGTTCCGAACTGCGACACCCCATGCCACGGCACGAACAGCGACACGAAATGCGCATCCCCCTGATCGAACGAATAGTAGTGCTCCGTCCCCGTCACCGAGTTCGTCGGCAACCAAAACGCCTCCAGGTACGCCTGATCGCCGTTGTAGAAATCATGGTTCCCCACCGTGAAGAAGTAGGGCACCCCGCGCATGTGGGGCTCATACGGACCGAAGCAACGCAGGTCGATCTGCCCATCCTCAAACACCGGGTACGAGATGTCCCCGGTGTGCAACACCAGGTCCACCCGCTCCCGCGCCATCGCCGCACTCACCGCATGCTGCGCCAACGAACCACTGCCCGAGTCCCCGATCACCAGGAAGTCCACATCTCCCGATTCACGGAACGTGGTGAACCGCGCCGGCTCCGACTTCACCCGCCCCGTCGTCCCATCCCATTCCACCCAGTAGTCATACTCCGTCCCCGACCTGAGATCGCTCAACACCACCACCCCGTTCGTCCCCCATCCCACCCGCACTTCCATCGGCGGTTCCTCGGCGCCAACGACCCCATACCGCAGCCGCGGTTCCACCGGAAACGCGGTCTTCCAAAACACCGTCGCCGAATGGGTCGACACATTCTGAACCAACGGACCCCGCTGGAAGTTCGCCCGCAGTTCGGGCCAGGCGAGCAGCGACCCGCCAAACGAGGTCGCATCCAGCACCATCAACGCGAACACGTTGGTGCCCGTCATCAACCGGCTACGGAACGGTGTCAGATCGATCCATTCCACCGTTCCGGCAAAGCGGGTCGATGGCACTTCCAACCCGGTCACCACGCCCCCCGGTGGGAACCCCCTTCGAAACACTTCCTCTCCGTTCAGCCACCCCACCAAGCCGTCCTCGTAGTCCACTCGAAGCCCCAGCGTCTCCACCGTCGCAGCATCCCGGACCACGAAGGCATGCCGTAACAGCACGCCCCGGACCATGTTCCCCAAGACATGCGAAGGAAGGGCGGTCGCCGCCTGATCATACCCATACAATCCCGCACTGAACCCGGCCTTCCCCACCGACCACCCCGCGTCCTCGAAGCCGGCGCCTTCCCAGCCCGCCGGAGCCGCCCCCACCGTCAGAGGGTGATACCGCCAGGTCGCCCCTACCGGAATCAGGGCGCCCGACTCCGCCCAGGCCCGGGACAGGAACAGCCCCAGGGCCAACGCGAGCAAGACAGGGCGGATCACGCGTCGACCGTAACCGGGTCGTCACCGACGTCAATCCGACCGTCCGCAAACGCAGCATCGTGTGCCCCCGAGTTACCAGGGTGACAGCCGTCCACAGGGCGCCTTTCGAAGCGCCAACGGCGCGGCGCCATTCCAGCCTGGGGCAACCGCCCCAGGTCCACGGTTCAACACCACATGCGGGCTGAAGGCCCGCCCCATCGCCACGCCGGAATCCACGCCGGTTGAGCGGTGTCGGCGCCAAATTCGCTTCGCTGCTTTGGCTTACCACTCTCCAGGACGCCGCCGCTTTCGACTACCGGTTGCGATGGAACGGGCCGTTGGCCCTGTTGATCGCGTTGGGGCGATGACCTTGGGCGGTGCCCAAGGCTGGGATGGATTCGGGCCTTTGGCCCTCGGCTGAGCTGAACCGATTCAGATGGATCTCACGCCAAGACGCGACGCCAAGAAGGACCGGCCGAGAAAGAGGACTGCACCTAGGCGAGTTCGCGAACCAAAAGGCGTGGATGATTGCCAGGTTCCCCATCTCTCGATTTCATGGCTTTCCTTGGCGTTTTGCGGCTTGGCGTAAACTCAGTCGATTTCAACTGCATCGTTGACTTAGCCCCAACTTGCCCCAGGCCCCCAGCAGGCCTAGGCTTCGGCCAGAGCCATGCAAAAGCCGCGCATTCTCATCATCGAGGACGACGAAATGCAGGCCGAGATCTACGAGGATGCCCTCGCCGATTTCGAAGTGTTCCGCGCCCGAACCGGGCGTGAGGCGCTCGCGATGCTTCCCCGGGCCGCCCCCCACGTCATCATCCTCGACCACATCCTCGACGACGGCGACCTCGGCCTCGATTACCTGCCCGAACTGAAGGAAGCCCTTCCCCACGTTCCCGTGGTGGTCATCAGCGGCGCCATGGACGTCCACGACCAGATGGAAGCGCTTCAAGGACCGCGCCGCGCACACTATTGCCTGACCAAACCCGTCGACATCGAAGACCTGCGCAAAACCATCGCCACCGCCCTTCATGAATGCGGTGAGGCGGAAATCGTGCGCTCGTTCGAATCGCTGGAACGTTCCCGCCGCGCCGATATCCACGACCTCCTGAGCCGTTCCACCGACCGCCTGAGCCGGCAGAACGAGATCCTGCGGCTGGTCAAAGACGCCAGTGGTCGCCCGAACATCTCGGCGCTGGCCCGGCGGTTCAACGTGGCCCGCCGCACCATCATCCGCGATCTGCACGAACTGATCCGCCGCGGTCAACTGCCGTCGTCGGTGTACCCGCCCTGGGAAGGTGAAGGAGACATGGACCCTGAAGAAACCCCGCGCGGTCCTGTGGAGCGGCCCTCCCCCTCCGCGTCCTGAATCCGGACCCGCGGAGTGGGTGGGGCAGCCGTCGTGGATAAAAACCGCGGACGGCGATGGACTGAGAACCAAGCCTTGACCCGAGGGGGTCGGGTGGGGTGAGATTTCGTTTCGCTTCTGCCGCGGAGAGGTGGCCGAGTGGCTGAAGGCGGCGGTTTGCTAAACCGCTATACGGTCTAAAGCCGTATCGGGGGTTCGAATCCCCCCCTCTCCGCCAATTCCTTCCAGGAATTGGGTTTACCCAAAGCTTCCAAGGGTCTTCAGCCTTTCCCTGCCCCCAGCCGGTCTGCGGACGAAGGATCATCCGTGTAAGGCCATGCAAGGGAATGGCCCACCGCACGACACACAGGTTGTCTGCAACGGGGTCGAGAACAGCCAGCTTCCGCCTTCCGCAACACGGTTCCGACCCGACCGTCCAATTCAAACCGGAAGGAAAGCATCGTCTGCTTGTCACCCGCCCCCTGCCCATTCCGGCGCGATCGGCCCCACTTTGACCGACCGATCGGAAACCAGACGGAGGCCTCGCCAATCCTCTTGGCGAACGACTCGGAGCACGTTGGCGGGGAGAGCCCCGTCTGCACCCCGTCGAATCATCCCACCCATTTGGCATCGCGCGAATCCTCCTGAGGCCTAGTCTTACCGAACCGCGAGAAACTCTCCTCCCACAGGAGGCATTCACGAACGAACCCATGAGATCATCATCGACAACATTGAAATACCTTGCCCTCACGTTTGGGCTGGCCTTGGGCGCCCTCGCTCCAGCGAAGGCGGCCGAGAAGAAACCCAACATCCTCGTGATCTGGGGCGACGACATTGGCAACCAGAACATCAGCTACAACAGCCGCGGCATGATGGGCTACCAGACGCCGAACATTGATCGCATTGCCAAGGAAGGCGTCGCCTTCACCGACTACTACGCGCAACAGAGTTGCACGGCCGGACGCGCCGCGTTCATCAGCGGCTCCGTCCCAATCCGCAACGGCATGACCAAGGTCGGACTGCCCGGGGCCAAGGAAGGCTGGAAGAAAGTCGACTGCACCATGGCCACGGTCCTCAAGAGCCAGGGCTACGCCACCGGCCAGTTCGGCAAGAATCATCAAGGCGACTTGGACGAGCATCTGCCCACGATGCACGGCTTCGACGAGTTCCTCGGCAGCCTCTATCACCTCAACGCCAATGAAGAACCGGAGAACGAGGATTATCCGAAGAACCCGGCGTTCTTGAAGAAGTACGGCCCGCGCGGCGTGCTCAAGTGCAAAGCCGACGGAAAAGGCGGTCAGACCATCGAGGACACCGGCCCGCTCAACAAGAAGCGCATGGAAACGATTGATGAGGAGGTCACCGCCGCTGCCAAGGAGTTCATCACCCGGCAGTCCAAAGCCGGCACGCCGTTCTTCGTCTGGTGGAATGCGTCGCGCATGCACTTCCGCACCCATGTGAAAGCCGAGAAGCGCGGCATTTCCGGACAGGACGAATACAGCGACGGCATGGTTGAGCACGATGGGCATGTCGGCGAGTTGCTCAAGTTGCTGGATGACCTCGGCCTCGCCAACGACACCATCGTTCAGTACTCCACCGACAACGGCCCGCACTACAACTCCTGGCCCGACGCCGGCACCACGCAGTTCCGCAGCGAAAAGAACTCGAACTGGGAAGGCGCTTATCGCGTTTCCTGTTTCGTGCGCTGGCCCGGCCATTTCCCGGCGGGCTCGATCCTCAACGGCATCGTGGCACACGAGGACTGGCTCCCGACCTTCGCGGCGGCCGCCGGCGCGCCGGACATCAAAGAAAAGCTTCTCAAGGGTGTGACCCTCAACGGCCGCACCTACAAGAACCACCTCGATGGTTACAACATGCTCGATTACCTGAGCGGCAAGGTGAAGGAGTCGCCCCGCAACGAGTTCTTCTATGTGAATGACGACGCCGAGATCGTCGCGGCTCGTTATCAGGATTGGAAGCTCGTGTGGCTGGAAAACCGTGGCGAAGCCTTCGGCGTCTGGCGTGAGCCGTTCGTCCAGTTGCGCATTCCGCTGTTGTTCAACCTGCGCCGCGATCCGTTCGAGCGCGCGCAGCACAACTCGAACACCTACAACGACTGGTTCCTCGACCGGCCCTACGTCCTCATCCCGGTCACCGAGATGGTCGGGAACTTCCTCAAAACCATGATCGAATACCCGCCAAGCGCGACGGCAGGCTCGTTCAACCTGACGAAGATGCAAAAGCAGATTGAAGAGATGTCGAAGGCCCACTGAGGCTCAATTGGCTCCGGCCGCCGTGCCGCACCTGGTCGATCTGGGTGCGGCATTTTTTAATCTCCCTCAACTATACCCATGAAGGCCCTTACACGCCGCGAGTTCGTTGCCACCTCCGCTGTCGCCAGCGCAACGCTTTGCCTGACCGGCACGCTCTCGGCCGCAACCACCGGCAAGCGGACGTTCACAATACTGCACACCAACGATCTGCACTCGAACCTCATCGGCATGGCTCCCGCCTCCGATTACACGCCGTTCCATCTCAATGACGACACGACCCGCGGCGGCTTCGCCCGCCTGGCCACACTGATCGCTCGGCGTAAGGCCGCACGCAGCGCCCAAGGTCCGGTGCTGATTCTCGACGCTGGCGATTTCAGCATGGGCACCGCCTTCGCCGCCGCCATCCGCGAAACGGGCGGCGAATTGCAGCTCCTCGCCCGTATGGGTTGCGATGCCACCACCTTCGGCAATCACGACTTTGATCTCGGGCCGGACGGCACGGCGCAAGCCATCGCCGTCGCCGCCAACGCAGGCCACCTTCCAGCCATGGTAGCTTCGAATACCACCTTCGAAGGAAACGAGCCCGCGTTGGATGGGTTCAAGCGTTTGGCCAAGGAAGGCATACTTCGCCGTTACACCGTGATCGAACGCGGCGGCCTGCGCTTTGGCATCTTCGGCGTGCTCGGAAAGGAAGCCATGTTCTACACTGGCGGTGCCGCCCCGGCGAAGTTCACCGACCCCGTCGAGACCGCCCGCGAGATGGTGAAGATCCTTCGAGAAACGGAAAAGGTGGACGTCGTCATCGCCCTCAGCCACGGCGGCATGACAAAAGGCAAGGACGGCCGCTTTGTCGATGGCGAGGACGTGCAGCTGCCCAAGGCCGTGCCGGGCATCGACATCGTCATCGGCTCGCACAGCCACACCGAGTTGCACGAAGCGATCATCGTCAATGGTCGAACTCCCGTGGTCCAGACGGGCAAATACTGCGAAAACCTCGGCGAACTCGTCATCGCCCTGGACGGCCACACGCTCACGGTCGAATCCTACAAACTGCATCCTGTGGATGACACCGTCCCCGGCGATAAGGCCATAGCCGACGAAATTGAGAGTCTCAAGAAGACCGTGTCCAAGGTCGCCTTCGCCTCGCGCGGGTACAGCATCGATCAGCCGCTGGCCATCGCGCCACGTGACATCCCCAACACGTTCACCGACATCGCCGCCGGCACAATCCTGGCGAACCTTTGCACCGACGCCTTCCGCAACGCCACGAAGGCGGACATCGGACTCACCGCCAACGGAATGATGCGCGCCGGATTCATCCGGGGTAAGTCGGGCGTGCAAACGGTCTATGACGTGTTTTCCATCGCTCCGCTCGGCGCGGGAGTCCTCGACACCACCGCCGGGAGCACCATGGTCACCGGCTACTTCACGGGCCAGGAGTTGAAGAACATTCTGGAGTTCTTGCTGGTGGATAGCCCTGCCCACCCTGGCGAGTACTTCCCCCGCGCCTCCGGCTTGAGATTCCGCTACCATGCGTCGCGCCCGAAGCTCGACCTCGTGACCGCCATCGAGATTGGCGACCTTGACCACGGCTACCAAGCCATCGACACCACGGGAAAAGACACCCGCCTCTTCAGTCTCTCCACCCCGCTGTATCTGGCGATGATCCTCGTCGCCATTCCCAAGTACACCAAGGGCAAGCTCCCACTGGTGGCCAAGAACAAGGACGGTCAACCGCTCAAGTCCAAAGTCGAAGCTCTCGACGATCCGCGCAGTGACACGCCCGACCTGCTGCCCCCGAGCGGCACCATGGACAGGGACAGCGTCGCGTCCGCGACCACGAACGGAGTCACCACCGAGATCAAGGAATGGCAGGCGATCATGGATCACCTGCGCAGCCTTCCTGCAAAGAACGGCGAACTTCCCGTGATCCCCGTCGATGAACGCGCCAATGAAGTCAGGGCGATTAAAGTCGGTTGATCGGGTTTCGCCTATGAGTGGGGGAGCCTGTTGCAGCAGTTGCCGCCACCGTCAGTGCCTTACGTCTGCCTCCTGGTTGCCGCGGCAAGAACGACCTCATCCCGGAATCCCTCGTCTTCCTTGTGTTCCGCCCCTTCCGTGGTTGTCACCGCCCCTTTCAGATGGAGGCGTCAGCGCAAAGCCGGAACCGAGATGGACTCCAGCAGACCCAGGCGCCAGGGAATTTGCCCGTAGGGTTTGCCGGCGCGATCGGAATCCAGGACGCCCTGGAACACCAACCGGAGCGAGTCCGGTTCGATTTCCAGGTGTTCATCCACGCCGGATCGCAGCAGTTCGCCGTGGCTGATCACGTCCGTCCAGCGAGGCGACGGTTGACTCACGTTCCTCATGGAAGCAAACGCCGGATCCCGTTCCGCCGCTTGAGGGATCCAGGGGCCTTCCAGCTGGTCGGCCACGAAGGATTTGAAATAGCGCCAGCCATGGCCGTCCTGAGCTTCAACGAAGGTGAGGTAGCGGTTCATTCCCCGCAGCCGATAGGTGTGGCTCGCTTCGAAGATGTCGCCCTCGATCGCCAACACCGGCGGACTCCAACCCAGCGGAAAGCGGTCGAGGGCCGTCTCGGCGCGCCACATCTTCCCGTCGAGTGAGGTGTAGAAAAGGTGCGCCTTGCGCGTGTCGCAGATCACCCAGAAATCCAGCCACGCCTTGGGCGCCGTCGATGGATCGGTCCACATCGGACGCAAGGGGCTCCACCCGCCGGGGTCCCCCACCTTCTTCGAGGTGGCGAAGGCCGGCTGATACTGCGGCGTCCACGACGGATCCGAAGCCTGGCAGACCAGGTACCATTCCTGGCGGGGTGTGAAGAAGAAGACCTGTGGCGCGCAGAAGTATCCGGTGTGGCAATTGAGTATCTGGCGCGGAGCCGTTTGGGCCTCCGCCCACTCAGCAAAGGAGGTGTGAAGGATCGCATGACTCCGTCGGGTCCCGCGCACGGTACAGAACAGGTGCCATCGGTCGTGATGCCTCACGACGGACGGGTCCTTCAGCGAGAGCCAGGTTTCCCCGTCGGTCGGGCCCGGAAGAAGGAGGGGGCCCGAGGCCTTCCACGCCCAGCCGTTGGTGGACCCCGGCCCAGAATCCGCCGCGGGAGGGGGTTGCCCGGGGGGATTTGCGAGACGTTCGAGCGCGAGCAGAGCCTCCTTCCGGACATCCTTCTCCGGATCGCGTGAAGCCACCTTCAGTTTCTCGACGGCCACCGTCGCTGCAGGTCCGATCCGGCCCAGCGCTTGGGCCGCGGCCGCCCGGACGACGTCGAAACGATCGTCGAGTCGGTCCATCAGGGGTTCCACCGCGTCGCGGGCTTGAGGGCCCAGTTCTCCCAGCTTCCATGCGGCTTCCGAACGAGGTCCGGCCCAATGGTTGTGCAGCTCTTCCAGCAGGGCTTCCCAAGCCGTCCGGTTGCCGGGTTGAACCGTGAGCAGGGCGTGGGCCGCCCTGATGCGAAGGGTCGCCGACCGGTCGCGCAGCGCCTGGAGCAGATCCGGCGCCGCGTCCTTGCCACGGAGCTGCCAAAGCGCTTCGAGGCACGCGATCCTGTACCCCTCGTTGTCGTCCTGGAGGCCTGGGTTGAGACGCGGAATAATCTCTGAGTCAAACTTCACCAATCGTCCCAAGCTTTGGACGGCCCTCACCCTCACGGACAAGTCCGACTCGGCCAATCCCCGTAACGCCAGGGCCAGCGCTTGCCGAGTCTCAGGAGCGATGCCGGCCACGGCCGAGATCACGACAATGCGCAGTTCGCGTTCCTCGTCGTCGGCGAGCGGGAGGATGAGCGGAAGGGCATCGCGGGCGGCAGGCCCGCAGGCGCCGAGAGCTGCGACCAAGTCTGCGATCTCGGACCGTGGTTGGCGTCCCCGGAGCGGCGGCTTTCCCAGATCCATCCGCTTCTGCTGCTCCAGGAGCCGGGCGCGGAGCTGTGCGGTCAAATTGGAAGCCACGCTCGGGTCCGGGCTTGCCAGGCGTTCGAGGGCGAGCACGGCGCCGGCAACGGGGATCCGCTGTTCGGCCATGGCAGCCGCGACTTCCGGCGCAGCATCGCGGGCGTCGGGCCCCATTCTCGATAAGGCACCGGCCGCTTCCGAGCACACCTGGGGATCCGAATCCGACAGGCGTTCCCTCAACCGTGGAATCGTGAGACGCGCTTCGGGTCCGATCATGCCCAAGGCGAGGGCAGCCATCGCCCTGGTGCCTGGGGTCGGATGCTGCAACAGGGTCGCGAGCTCCACCGCCGCCCGGCTGCCGGAGTCCATTCCGGCGAGGGTCATCGCGGCGGTTTGCACCAGGGTGAAGTCCGTTTCCCGTGCGACGACGCTGACCAGCGCGCGCACCGCGTCGTCGTCGCCGGGTGCCAACCATGGCAGCGATCTCACGGCGGCGGAGCGCACCGCAGGATCCGGATCACTCTGGACGAGTCGGAGAACGCCTCGAAGGGTGTCTGCCCCGGGTTCCTGGGCCGCACTCAGTCCCAGCACCGCGCCTTGGCGCACCGCCGGATCCGGACTGGCGATCCTGCCGAGGAGCTGTGATTCCAGATCCTTCGACTCGAAGCGGATGCGTCGGAGCGAATGGGTCGCGCGATCCTGGATATCGGGATCCGCCCCCAGCAACGCGATCAGCTCGGGAACCGCGTCTTGGGCGGCAGGTCCGACCCACCCCAGCCGGCTCACGCACAGATCACGAACCTCGGGGTTGGGGTGCTTCAGCCCAGCCAGCAAGGCGGGGACGGCGGGTTTCCCCATCACCGCCAGGGCGGAGGCGACATCCCTGCTCGCCCGCTGCATGGAGCGCGGCGTCCGGTTGGCATCTCCGGGCGGGTTCTCCATCAGTTTCTCGCGCAGGAAAGGCAAGGCGTCCTCCGCATCCGGACCGAGTTCGATGAGGGCCTCGATCGCGGATGCCTTTCCATTCCTGGCCGCCTGAATCAGCACGGGCACCGCCGGCTTGCCGATTCGGGCGAGCGTTTCCATGGCACCGTTGACGAGGGGCCAGTCACGGGACTCGATCGCCGCCAGCAATCCGGGCACCGCCTCCGCCCCCTTTTCCTGGAGGCGCGAAATCGCGACTTTGTAGGCCGGATAATCGCGGCTTCGCAGCAGTTCAATCGACTCCGAGACACCCTCGGCGGCCTGAACCGGGGTCGCGACCCCGGCGAGGGCGAGCCAGAGGAGGGCCACCGCGAGTCGTCTCCAACGGGAGTCAATCCGGGAGATGACAAACCCGGAAAGAGCGGAACACACGGAAAGAGAAAGAATGGGTGCTGCGGGGCTTTTCATACAACGAATGACCCGGAGCGCCATTTGAAGCAGCTCAACGGGTCGTTTTCCGTGCGACGCTTCACCGGGATGGGGTCCTTGGGCGACCAGCCTCGCGCTTGCGAAGTTCTGCAATTTCACGACGCAGGAACGTCCTGCGTCGTTCAACGTAGCCTTTGAGTTGGACGATCCCGGCGTTGAAGCTGCTTCCCTCACCTCCCCAACGGGCGCGGTCCACGGTGACGTCGCCCGCCATCTGGGCGGCCCAGCGGTCGATGATCGGGTAAAGCTTCTCCGGGGTGAACTCCGTCTGAATCAGCCCTTCGAGGCGGTCGAGGAAACGGGATCGGTACGCCGGGTGGGCCAGGAATTTCTCGGCCATACGATTCCACCCGGTGACGCCGGGAAGCCTCTGCGTTCCGAGAAGTGCCGGCAGATCGAAAGCATCGAACGACCAGCTCCAATGGTCTCCGAAGGTTCGATCGACGTCCCAGGGGGTCGGGAACCATTTGCCGGAGCCGCCCACGTCATGGACCAGGTGGTGGTTCTTGTTGAAACAGTCCCAGTTCTGCACCAGGGCCCCTGCGGCCAGGTAATTCACCAACCGATCCACGTCGACGTTTTGTTCGAAGAAAGCCGTGATGTCCGAGGCCGTTGCCAACCCATGGCAGAACTTCTGGAGCTCATCGAATCCCTCGGACTCCCGGGTCTCTTTCTCGTAGTGCTCGGCGTAGCGATCGAGCGACCCGAGATCCCGTTCATCGGAGGTGTTCGAATGGCCCAGCGCCTTGTAGATGGCGGCCTGCGGCGCCCCGATTCGCTTCAAGAACTGACGCTTCGGCTGTTCCACATCCACGTATAACCCCTCGAACTGTCCGTTGATGATCAGCCGGACCATGCGGGCGCGGGGTGCCGGCGCGCCGCATGCGGCGTAGACGTGATAGGCCAGAACTTCACGAATGAGGGCGGGATCGTGCCAGGCGGAGTTTAGGTTGAGCGCGGTGTAGCCGAGATAGGGGGTCTCCTTCGGAAGCAAGATTTTGAGCGGCTTCTTGGGCCAGGAGCGGGCCCATTGGCCCCGGTGCCGCACCCGCGCTCCCTCGAAGCGTTCGTCGCCGGCAAGGAATACCGCGGGACAGGTCTCGTTCTCGAACGGCGAGTCGCTGAGTCGACGGTAGGCGGCGCGATCCAACCTGAGTTCGTACTCAAACAGCCCTGCGGTGACGGAATTGGCTTCTTCCCTGGTGCGGGTCGGAGGCGCCCCCGGTGCCGCACCCCGCGGTTCCGGGGATGGGTCCGGTTCCGATGCCATGGCCGGTGTCGGGGAACTCACGGCGTCCTCTGGGGGGCCTTGGAGAACCTCCGCCGTTGGGCGGGGTGACGGCGGCCCGGGAGCCACCGGGCTGTCGGTTGGCTTGCAGGCTCCGAGGAGCGCGATGAGTACGAGCCAGACGATTTTGAGGAGTTGCGATCTCATTCGATTCCTCGCGGTGCTGGTGGCGAACGAATTCACTGTTGCCGATGATCGTTGTGTCGAGGAGGCCGCAGCCTATGGCGCGCCGGAAGACAGCGGGCCGGACGGGCTTCCGGTCCTTCAGGGAAAAACGACCCGGACACGGTAGAAGAAGCTTTGGGACATGGGATTGGGGTCGCTGAGCAGAACATCCCGGGCGGAAGAGAGTGTCGTCGTGCGATTGATTTCATCCCAGGTGAGAAAATCCGACGTTCCCTCAAGGATGTAGTAGCGGCCTTTCATTCCTGTAAAGGTGTTCAGCGAGCCCGATTCGTTCAGGGAAATGGGACCCACCTCAAAATAATCCTGGGGGTCAAGGGGGCTCGTTCCCGCGAGGAATTCGTCGATATCGGTCTCACCATCGCCGTCGGAATCGATCGTCCGGCAGAATTTAGCGACGACGCAGTCCCCGCTTCCGGGGCCGAAGGGGTTGTTCCCTCCGCGAAACGCCGTTTGGTGGGGGTGTCGTATCGGCCAATTGGGGCTCAGGGTTCCTCCGGAAAGGTAAACCGCTCCGTCCTCACCCAGGAAACCGTTCCGCCCGTTGTCATAGAGGTTCCCGCCCAGATAAGTGCCGTATTCGACGGTGGTCAGATCGGAGGAGAGCACGAACATGACTCCATCCCAACTGCCACCGCTGGAGGATTGGAATGCCGTCGCCGGTGTAATCGGAAAATTGGTGGAACTGCTCTCGCCCACCACAACGATCCGCCCCTGGCTGTCCACGTAGATGCCATCCGGGTTTTCGCCGCCGGTGCCGCCGATATAGGTGCTGGCGATTCGCTGACCATTGGTGCCGATTTTGGCGATGCCGATGTCGCTGGGACCCTTGAGAACTGTTCCGATGGTGCCTGGCGTCGCGGGAAAATTGGAGGATTTGGTGGCGGTGGCGATGTAGGCATTGCCCAGTGAATCCAGGGCAAGGCTATGGGTTTCCATTTCGTCGTCGCCACGACCTCCCAGGTAGGTGGCGAAGAGCAGCGCGGAACCCGCGGAATTCAAGGCGGCCACAAACATGTCGGCTCCGCCCGCATTGGTTTTGGTGGCACCGGAACCTGCGGTCACCACGTCGGTCGACGTGGTGTAGAACAGGACAACGGGGCATTCGGTGCTGCGATTCACACGGAGGGAGGCGGCCGTGGAGTCATTGCCAGAGCCCCCGAGCCAAGTTGCCCAAAGCACCTGGGAGCCATCCCCTTTGATTTTTACCGCTCCGCATTCCGTGTTGCTGCCGGATGCCGCAACGGGACGAAACGCGTTGGCGAATGCGCCGGAGAAGGCAGGCGGCAGAGTGTTGGATGAGCTGGCCGCCTGGGTGAGCAGCGCATAGACATCCCCGTCGTTGTCGATGTCGATGTCCCGCACCAGTTCGCCGGTTCCCAGGTAGGTGCACCAAACGAGCTGAGAACCATCGGGCGAGAGCTTTGCGACGAAGCCATTCTGGCTGCCGTAGTTGGAGGTTCCGGTGGTGGTGCCGGCAAACGTCTTTTGAAGCGCCCCGGCCGTTACCGGAAGCCCGGGTCCCGCTCGACCGGAGATATAGACGTATCCGCTCGCGTCCACCTCCACGGCATACGCTCGATCATAAGCCGGTCCGCCAAGAAAGGTGGACCAGAGAAGCTGACCGCTCGCGTTGAATTTGGAGACAAAGACGTCGCACGGGCCAAAGGCCCCGACCCCCGGCCCCGTGGTGACGCCCGCATTGTAAACGGTGCTGTAGGCGCCTGGAGTCGTCGGAAAGTTGGCTGAAGCGGTTCCGCCAACGACGAAGATGTTTCCTGCAGAATCCACGCAAATATCGCGTGCGTGCTCCCACCCTGAACCGCCTAGATAAGTCGAGAAGGCAAGTTCGTAAGGCCTGTCCGCCAGCGCATGCAGAGGGCACCACTGGGCTAGCAGGATCAGCATCCAGCCCAGACACCGAGGACTCTTGAAACGGCTTCTCATGGGCAGACGGGGAGGGCTTGGGCAGTCCCTGGGTGGAATCATGGTCATGCAATCTATAACCAGGGGTCATTCTGGACAACCATGGCACTCATCAGAATTGCGATGCGTGGCTGGCACGCTGACCACCACCCGCTGGGGGTCGCAACGTCGCGCCGACCACGCCGCCCAGCAGGGCCAGCAACAGGCTCTCCCTCAGCACAGGCCGGCACATTTGGAACGTCCCGGCTCCCAGCGCCGCGCATTCTTGCTGTCGCTATAAACCACGCGCGAGCAGTAGCCCGGCGGCATTGCCGCACGCGCTCAGGAAAACCAGCGCCACCGCCCCGGCGACAGGCAACAACAGTCGGCGTCCCTCCAGGTTGATCTGCGACTCCAGGGACATCACGTGGGCCGAACTGCCTTCAAGATCGCTCTCCGCCCGGGCCTGCCGCGTCGCCAGTGTTGGCTCCTGCGCCACTCGGGTCACCAGCCGGTCTTCAACCTCTGAAAAGCACCTCTCAGATGACGGGCTTGCCCCCAACGCTTCACCGTCCCAATGGCAAGTTGAAGAATTTCTTAAGTAGCTTGCAATAAAGGCTTTAAAGAATTTCCACCTGCCCTACCACAAAGAAACCAAGGCATGCATTGACATTCATTATACTAACTTTGATTATAAGTCAGATTCCTAAACAATTTATTAATGCCCACGACCCTTCCATTTCTTATGAAAACTATCACGACCGGTCCGACGCTGAGGTGCTGCAACAACCGCATTCCGACTGGGCTTCTCGTAGCCATCTCGGTGTCGCTCATCCATCAGAATGCCTTTTCAATACCTGTGGTGAACCTTGGAACAGCCTCCAGTTTTGCCATCCTGGCAGGGTCTGAAATCACGGATGCCGGTGGCGTGTCCACCATTGTGGCGGGAGATGTCGGGCTTAGCCCGGCAACAGGGGCTGCCATTGGACTCACATCGCTTCAAGTGCTTGGCGGGACGACGTATGCGGTCAACGCCGCGGGTCCCTTTGGTTCCGTTAACGCCCCCGGCCTGCTGGCCGCGGCCAAGAACGACTTGACCGATGCTTACAACGACGCCTTCAACCGACCCTTCACAATCGACTATGGCGTCGAGGACAACCAACTCGGCGGCAAAACATTGTATCCGGGCGTGTATCGGTTCGGGCACGCGGCAACCGCCAATCTGATTGGAACCCTGACGCTCGATGCCAACGGAGATCCGAATCCCGTCTGGATCTTCCAAGCCACGTCGGACCTGATCACGGCAGCTGGATCACCCGGAAACCCGGGCAGCAGTGTGGCGCTCATCAATGGCGCCGCATCGTGCAACGTCTATTGGCAGGTCGGAAGTTCGGCGACGATTGGAACCTACTCCGACTTTGTGGGTAACATCATGGCGGATCAGTCGATCTCGTTGCAGGCCTACGCGACCTTGAACGGCAGCGCTTTGGCACGGATTGCAGCCGTGACGCTGGACCATAACACGATCATCAAGGACGATTGCGACGTGGTTACGGTGCCAGAGGCTGGCAGCTCAGTCCTGTTACTCGCCTCGGGTATCGCAACTGTCGGCATCGTGAGGCGCCGGTTTTCCAACAGGCCTTGATCGCCAGCGGGAGTCAGCCCCGGTATTCCGAAATGGACTATCGGGGCATTTGGCGTCTCATCGTTGTTCGTCAAAGCCGATGAAATGATCCCTCGATGGGTCAAAAGCCGTTCGCAGGACGCTATGATTGGGTGAAGGTCGGATTGCGTTTCGTATACCAGGCATGAATCAGACAGGTCTGGAGAAACAACACCGGAATCTCAAAGCCCCCTGCGGTGATGATGGAACTGACCTGTTCCAACGGCAGTACGGCCACATCTCGTCCGTAAGCCACACGCATCTTCTCAAGCTGCTCTGGCGCAGACCCAGTCTCCCGCATCAACCGAATCCAGACATCGAGGAGGCTCTGATAGCTCGCGGAAGCCGTATCGGACGCCAAATCAGCAGTCACCAAATACCCGCCCGGTCGCAAACGCTCGGCGATGGTGCGGAAGAAATCGGCTCTGGCGTCCGGAGAGAGAATGAACTGGGACACCAGCAACGAAGTGGCCGCGTCAAAAGCTGCCGAAGGAGGAAGCGAATCCAGGTAGCCCTCGTGAAAGACGCAGCGATGTGTGATGCCGCACTCCTTGGACTTGCGACGGCAAACCTCCAACATCGGCGAAGAAGGCTCCACCGCCGTGAACTGCCACTGCGGAAACTTCTGAGCGAGATGAATCAGCTCAGCCCCCGTCCCCGCACCAACACAAAGAATCCGCGCGTCGGCAGGCAAGTCGGCGAAGACCGCACTGGTGAGCAAGTGCAGCGCATCGCGCATGGCCGCGAGCTTGGCGAATCGTTGGTCGTAGTTCGCAGCGTGCGCTTGGTCGAAAGCAACCGATGGCTCTTTTGGGTTCATGAAGGGATGTGCGGGACTCACCTAACGCCAAGAGATCGTCTAAGTGCGCCGTGGAAAGGCGCACTCAGAAGATCCCTGAGCAACTTGGATACTCTCGCTCCGTTGTGGAAACCAGTCGATCTCCGCTTCCGGAGGCGGCGCCACGAAAGTTGAGGGTTCCTCGTCAACCCTCGTTCACACCGTCAATCGGTCCGCAGTGCCACCATGGGATCCACCCGCGCCGCACGTCGCGCGGGCAACCAGCAGGTCGCCAGCGTGATCACCAGGACCACGACCACCATGGCCGCCATGGTCAGAGGGTCGGCGGGGCTGACTCCGAAAAGATAGGTCTTCAGCGCCGTCGCGAGCGCAAGGGCGACCACCAGGCCGACCACAACACCCGCCGAAGCGAGACGGACGCCGTTGCCCAGGATCAGGCGGAACACATCGCCGCGCTGCGCGCCCACCGCCATCCGGAGGGCGATCTCACGTTGCCGAGAGCCGACCGCCAGCGAGAGAACGCCATAGATGCCGACCACGGCCAGCAGGCACGCCACCAGCGCAAAACCCACCAGGAGGTTCATCGCGAACGTCCGCGACGCGACGGAATCGACGCGGATTTGCTCCAGGGTCCTGATGTTCTCCACCGACACCGTGGGATCGATCGCGCGCAGTTCGCGCTGCACGCTGACCGCCACCCGATGGGGGTCGCCTTGCGTCCGTACCACGAGGTGTTTGGAGAACGCGCTCGACTGCCAGAAGGGAAAATAGAGTTCCGGCTCGGCGGTGTCGGTGAGGGCGTCGGTACGGGTGTTGGCCAGGATGCCGACGATCTCAATGAGGTTGGTCTGGCCGCGGAACATGAGCCTTCGGCCCAGGGCGCTTTCACCCGGGAAATGCCGGTCGACCGCCGCCTGGTTGATGATGGCTACCGGCGGCGCCTTGTCGTCATCGCTGGGCCGGAACAGGCGTCCCTCGTTCAGCTTCAGGCCGAGCGCTACAAAGTAGTCCGGTGTCACAGAACGGGTAGGGAAAGTCAGTCCGCCGCGTGGCCCCTCGAGGCGGGGCCGTCCTTCGATCTCCATGAGCATCTCCCACTTGTTGCCCGTCAGCGGAACGCCCCAGGCAAAGGCCGCAGCCTGCACGCCCGGCAACTGGGCCACGCGATCGAGGGCCGCCGTGTGAAACCCGACATAGTTCGTACCCACGGTGGTCACGCTCATCGTGAGGACGTTCTGCGTGTCGTAGCCGGGACGGATTGCGGCGAGCGAATGGACGGTGCGAATCAGCAGTCCAGCCCCGACGAGGAGAGCCAAAGTCAACGCGATCTGCCCCGCGGCGACGCGGCCGAGCAACCGGCGCTCGGTGCGGCCCAGGCTCGCGGTGCGGCTGCCCGATTTGAGTTCGGTGGCCAGGCCCCAGCCCACCGATCGGAGTGCGGGTAACAAGCCGGCGGACAGTCCAGCCACCGCCGAGGCACCCAGGCAGAAGGCCACGAGCGGCCAACCGATCCGCACGGCGTCGAGCCGCGGGATTCCCGCGCCGGCGACTGCCTTCACCAGGCCCACGCACCACACGGACAACGTCGCACCGATCATGCCGCCCAATAGGGCCAGCAACAGGCTTTCCATCAGCACGGGCCGGCACAATTGGAACGTCCCGGCTCCCAGCGCCGCGCGCACCGCGCATTCGTGCTGTCGCTGCAATCCGCGCGCGAGCAGCAACCCGGCGGCATTGCCGCACGCGATCAGGAAAACCAGCGCCACCGCCCCGGCCACAGGCAGCAACAGTCGGCGTCCCTCCAGGTTGATCTGCGACTCCAGGGACAGCACGCGGGCCGAAATGCCTTCAAAATCGCTGTCCGCCCGGGCCTGTCGCGTCGCCAGCACGGTGATCTCGGCCTGCGCCTCCGCCAGACTGATCCCCGGTCGCAACCGGCCGACGAGATGCGCGAACTGGTTCTTGAGGTTGTCGGGCGACGGCGCGGCGGGCAGCCAGTAGTCCGCCTTGGCGTCCACGTTGTAGTTGGGCTCCTGCGCCACGTTGGGCGAAGGCAGGAAACGCACCTCCGGAGGCATCACACCCACGATGGTGTGCCGACCGCGCTGGCGGCTGATCTGCAGCGTTTGCCCGATGATGTTGGGATCTCCGTTGAACCGCCGCTGCCAAAGATCATGCCCGATGATGACCGCGGTCGAGGGATTGGCCTTCGCATCCGCTTCGTCGAAGGCGCGGCCCAGGGCGGGATGAATACCCAGCACCTTGAAGTACTCGGTCGTCACACGCATGCCTTCGATGGACTCGCTGCCCTCCGGCAACACCAGGAAATTGAAGATCCACCCATACGCCGCGATGGCTTCGAAGGTCTTCGATTCCTTCTGCCATTCCACCCATTGCGCGGCTGGCCAACCGCGCGAGTAAGGCTGTCCGTCCACCCGCACGGGGGTGATCAAGGCTAACTGATCGGGGTGCGAGTA
>CAUJJW010000328.1 GCA_963205105.1 Verrucomicrobiota bacterium
CGCGATCCGCTCGCCGACCCATGAATCTCCCGGGCCCCCGTGTGTGCCAGGATCTTCTTCAGGTTTCTCTCGGTGACCCCGCCCCCAGGCATCACCACCAGCCGGTTTCCTGCCCGCTTCACCAGCTCCGCGATCAAGTCCATACCCTCCACCGCGGATTTCTCCTGCCCCGACGTCAAGAGTCGCTCCGCCCCCAGCTCCAGGACCGCGTCCAAGGCCTCATAAGGATCCCGGGCCATGTCGAAGGCCCGATGGAAGGTCACAGGTAGGGGCCGCGACAGCTCGATCAACCGCGCGGTGCGCACTCGGTCGACCGTCCCGTCCGGATTCAACAATCCCAGAACAATGACGTCCGCCCCCGACTCTTTCGCTTGAACCACGTCCCGCTCCATCACCGCGAATTCATCGTCCGAATAGCAGAAATCCCCCCCCCGTGGTCGAATCATCGCGGCCACCCCAATCTTGACGCGTTCGCGGACGACCTCCAGGAGCCCCGCGCTCGGTGTCAGACCACCCTCGAAAAGGGCGGAGCAAAGCTCGACGCGGTCAGCCCCCCCCTGTTGTGCGGCAAGAGCCGATTCCACCGAGTCGATACAGATCTCCAAGAGCACGCGCTGCGACATGGCGAGATTCTGCCCACGCTCACGCACCATGCCAACCTTCCGGTGGACCTCGAAGGCGGCGGCCTATTCAAGTCGAAAGCGAACCTGCATCGCGCCGTCGCCCACGGTTTCCTGGGCTGCCGTCTCCAACTTGAGCCGCTCCAAACTCAGCCCCTCTCCATCCGCCAATGCCTGGAGCACGGCCTCACCTCGACGCTTGGCCAGGTCCGTCAGGCTTTCCACCGGGACCACAGACAACTCCAACAGGCGTTCCTCCAACGGATCGCGCACGGGTGGCGTCGACGATCCCGCGATGGCGTTGGTGACCGAGGTCGCCGGCAGGTTCGTGGCCATCCCTGACCCAGCCAGCGCCGCGGCGGACAATCCTGGTCCTGTGGTTGTCGGCCCCGAGTCGGGAACGACCCCAAAGTCCCGCTGGTACGCCAATCGGATCAGCCGCGTGCGATCCTCGGGCGACAACACCACGCTGTCGGTGTCAGGAAACGGTGCTCCGGACGCACCAATCTCTTCCACTCGCAATGAACGGAGCCGGGCCTCCAGCCGTGTCATCGCCACCGCTCGGGCATCCTTCCTGGCGTCAAAGGACGGAACGATGGCCAGGGTCAGCTGAGGCCGGGCCGCCAAGGCCCGCTTCAGGGTGGCGAGGCGATTCGACTGGGTCACGGGAAGCTCGGTGCGTCCCGGTTCGAACTCGACGAACTCAAGTTCCTCGTTCTCCGAGCCGCCGAATAGCGAGCCAAGCATCTTGAAAGGAGCCGTGACCGCTTTGACCAGAATGGTGCGCACCGCCTGCCAAAGGATCGGGGCCACTCGAAACTGAGGATCATTCAGGGTACCCGACAGCGGCAGGTCCAAGGTGATCCTGCCGTCGGAATCCTTCAGCAGCGCCACTCCCAGTTTGAGCGGCAAATCCACGGCGTCCGGACTCGGGGTCTTCGCACCCAGATTGAATCCATTCAAGACCAGCTTGTTCGCCGCCTCCAGCTTCATCCCGTCCACCTGGTAACGCACGTCCGCCGTCAAATTCCCGCCAGTGACCGGGTATCCGGCGAAACGGAGCGTGTACGGAGTGATTTGGGTCAGGTCGGCGTTCCGGGTGACCAAGCGCAGGTCCGTCGAGAATTGACCCGGGTCCGGTCGGATCGTTCCGTTGAGGTCAAAACCGGACGTCGCGCTCAGCCGCCCTTTCAGATCCACCTCCGCCGGCTGCGACGAGGGCAAGCCCAGATGACGGACTTCGCCATCCAACGATTCGATCTGGGTGCGAAACCCTTCGCCGTACAAGTCGTCACCGGCAAACAACGCCACCTCCTGAAGGCGGACGCGCCCCACCCGGATCGGCCAGGTATCCCAAAACGGCGCCCCCGTGGCTTCGGCTGGCACTGTCGCGATCGTTGCCGAGTCCGACGGTGGGTTGGAGGCTTCCTGGCTTCCCGGCCGGCCGGCCGGCGCATTGCCCGCTTCGCGCTCCGCCAGTTCCCGGGTCTGACGGATCAGGGCCAGCACGTTGAGCTGACCGTTCGTCATCATGACCAGGCTCGTCTGAAGTCGGCGGACCAGCAGTTCTTCAAGCGCGATGTGGTGCGGCGTCAGCCCGATCGCCAGTCCCTTCAACGCAACCTCGTCCCAGCGGATGAAGTCCAATCCGGACCCGGTTTCCGTCGCGGCCAGGTCCGTCACCGCCGCATTCCCGGTCAGCTCCACGATCGGATGATTCGAAGACTGTCGGCCATAGGCGGCCTGCAACCGGGCTGACAGTGTCGCCCGATTCAACGACAGATGGACGAACTCGGCCAGGTAAGGCGCCGCCACCTCCAGCGCCACCCCCTCCAACTCCAGACCCAGCCGAGCACGGGCCGGGAAAAAACGCGCTTCACCTTCGGTGCGAATCGTCCCCGACTTCCCCCAGCGAAGCGACGTTTGGAGTTTGAAGGGCCCGGCGTTGGTGCCATTGGACAACCCTTCACCAAGGATCTGGATGGCTTCCAGTTGGGTCGCGACCGGCGGACGCACCCACTGGTCCGAGAAACCCACACGACCGCCCTCCAGTTCGACCCGGTCCAAGGCCAGTTGCCAATCGGTCAGGCCCGCCACCACTTCATCAATCACATGAGGCTCCACGATACCGCGGAGGTTCGTTTCACCTGCCCCGCCGCCGGCATCCGGTCGTCGACGCGCTTCGAGCCACGCTCCTTGAATGCGCAACGCACCCACACCCGCTGACCTGTCGCGAAGGGAGCCGCGAACGGACCGGAGTTCCAGGGTCTCTGCACCCGCGAACGGCTCGCCGTTGACCCGCTCCACGGCCGCCAAACCATGAATCGTGAGAGACGTGTCACGAAAGGACGCGTCCCATCCCGATGCGCCCCCTGCGATGCGGTGCGGCAATTCCAATTCCAGGACACCATTCGTCACCTGGACCGGTGAAATCGCGTCGATGTAAGGGTGAACCCGGGCCAGTCCAAACCCCTGCAAGCGGAAGATACCTTCCAGCGAACGGTCTGCCGCACGGAGGTCCCCTTCCCATTCGAGGCTTTCGCCACCGTCCCCGCGCGCCGAAAACCGGGCGTGCGACGTCTGTCCCTGCCGGGTGGTCAGGTTGGTGCCGTGCAGATCGATCGCCTCCAGGCGTCCGCGAAACCCTCCGGGCGGCACAAGGTCTTCCATCTCGATCCGGCCGCCCGCCACGCGCCATCGGCCCAGCGTCACCGCAGGCAGGGTGTCCTTTGGGCTTCCCTCGGATGGAGTGGTTCGCTCCGCTGACGGCGGCAGTTGAGACGACACGCGCTGCCCGAGTTGGAGAAGATTCAAAGTGCCCTGCTGGTCACGCGACAGGCGCACCTCCCACCCGTCCAGTTCGAGCGCGCGGAGGAAGACCTCCTTCCGCCACAACGAAGACACCTGCGCATCCACCAGCAGATTGCTCCAGCCAAGGAGGAAGGTGCCGTCGGGTGCATGCAGCCGAAATCCACCCACCCGCAGCCTCCAGGCAAACGGTTGCAGCGAGACGGAGTCGATGGCCACACGTCCCCCAACCAGGGCCGAGAGCCGGCGCTCCGCAAGCCCTCGCCCCCACCATGGAATCACCCAGGCGCCAAGCACCCCGTACGTCAGGAGGAGGAGCAGGGCGACCACACCCACCCGACCGGTTTTGGTGCGAAGCACCGACCGAACCGCAGCGATGGAACTCTGCCGCATAGCGTCGTTTGGGTTGGGAGCAACGTACCGAGAATCGGCATCCGGCCCAACAGGGACCTGCGTGGGCGCAACTAAGTCAGTTCGGCCAGCAGTTGCTCCAGACGGCGACCGTACTCGACGAAGTTCTTCCGTGTGGCGCCATCGTTGGCAACCTTGGAGGCCGCGTCATGGAAGACGACCACCATGTGCGGCTCAATCGAGATGCCGCCTTGGTAGCCCCGTGCCAGCGCGTCACGCAGAATGTCACGCACCCTCCCCTCGCCTTCGCCCGGCCAGTTGTAGTCGGCATCCTTCTTCGCTGGATTCCATGTCGCGTCCTTCACGTGCAGATGCACGACGTGATCCCGCACGTGCTCCCAGAATTCCCAGGGGTCCTGCTGGGGCCACGGCTTCGGCTTGCAACGGTCCGTGTTGAACACCGGGTTGGCGGTATCGAACACCCATTTCAGTCCAGGGCACTTCTCCAGCAATTCCAGCGCATGCTGCCAGCTCATCCCACCGTGGTTCATGCAGTTCTCGTGTACCGGGGTGAGTCCTTCATCGAGAAATCGATGGGTCACCTCCCGCACCCGCTCGAAGACAATCCGTGGGATCTGATGGGCCTCCTCGGACGGCTTCAGACTCATGATCCGCACATACTGGGTCCCCAGGCGCTTCATACGAGGGATGCACCGGTTCACCTCGGCACACGTCACTTCCCAAGGCGTCTCCACCGTTTTCGCCCAGTTCATGATAGTCGAGCCAAAGCAGTGCACCTGCAGTCCGGCCTCGGTCAGCTCAGCCGCCGCGCGCTCGAAGGCGGCTTCCGGCAGATCGTGGAAGTTGGACTTGGGAAAGCCCGGGACCTCGACCCCCCGCATCTCCACCCGGCTCCAACCCAGCTCGCGGGCAGCCCCGATCTGGTGCTCCAACAAAGCTCCGGCTTCGTCACCGATTCCCATCAAGATCATGCCTCGTACCTACTGCATGAACCTTGGTGCTTGCCAGCCCAAGTTGCCGTCGCGACACAGTCAGGTGCCCGATTATTGTGTTTCCAGGGTTCCACCAAGTCGCTACCCTCACAGGGAACGCCCTCATAGGAAGGCACCTAGTATGGCAGTCATCATTTCCAAACCCAACAAGGGCCCGTCTCGAGCCGGCGTTCTCGCCGCCGGCAACTGGATCGTCGACGAGGTAAAGACCGTCGACGTCTACCCCGCCGTCGAGAAGCTCGCCAACATCCAGAGCCAGACCCTGGGTACCGGAGGTGCTCCTTATAATGTCCTCGTCGACCTCGCCCGCCTCGGCGCCACCTTCCCGCTCCTCGCCGCCGGGCTTGTCGGCTCGGACGCCTTTGGGGAACGCATTCTGAACGATTGTCGCGAGGCCAAGATCGACACGCGCCTTCTGAAGACCACCAACAAGGCCCCCACCTCCTACACCGACGTGATCACCGAGGCCGGCAACGGTCGAAGGACTTTTTTCCATTTTCGCGGCGCCAACGCGCTCTGGGACGGCTCCGACCTCGATTTCTCCAAGTCCAAGGCCAAGTTGTTCCACCTAGGTTATCTGCTCCTGCTCGACGCCCTGGATCAGCCCGACAAAAAGTACGGCACCCGCGGCTCCGCCCTGCTCGCCAAGGCCCAGGAAGCCGGCCTCAAGACCTCTCTCGATGTCATCACCGAGGATAGTGATCGCTACGCCAAATACGTCGTCCCCGCCCTCAAATACACCGACTACCTCGTCGTCAATGAACATGAGGCCGGCAAGATATCCGGATTCAAGATCCGTCAAACCGACGGGGCCCTCGACACGGTTTCCCTGCGCCACGCCGCTGGCGCCCTGCTTCAGATGGGCATCCGGGAATTGGTAGTGATTCACTTCCCTGAGGGTGCGTTTGCCCGCACCCGCAAAGGCGAGGATGTCTGGCAGTCTTCCTTGAAAGTGCCCCAAAAGCACATCGTGGGCACCGCGGGTGCCGGCGATGCCTTTGCCGCCGGGATCCTCTTCGGTCTTCATGAGAATTGGGATCTGTCCCGCTGTCTCATGAACGGCATCTGCGTCGCAGCGTCTTCCCTCTCCGAACCCAGCTGCACCGCGGGAGTCAAACCACTGGCCGCCTGCCAGGCGCTCGCCAAAAAGTACGGCGTCCGCAGTTCTCTCGAACCTTCGGATTAGCCCTCGTCCACGGTGGATTGAAAAAGATCAGCCAGGAAACGAAAGCACCCGTGCTTCGTTCCTGGCTGTCGCTTGAAAGTGGTCGTTGAAGTTTGGCGACGGCCCCGATCAGGCCCGCTCCATATACTTCCCGGTCCGTGTGTCCACCTTGATCCGCTCGCCGTTCTTGATGAAGAGCGGTGCCTGGACCGTGATGCCGGTCTCCACCGTGACGGTCTTCATCACGTTGTTGGCGGAGTCGCCCTTCACCCCTTCGGGAGCGTCGGTCACCTTGAGAATCACGCTGGCGGGGATTTCGACGATGATCGGCTTCTCCCCGACGAAGGTGATGGTGGCCCCCTGGTTTTCCATCAGGTAATTCTTCGCGTCACCGACCACGTCGGGCGTCAGGTTCACCGTATCGTAGGTCTCCGGGTTGGTGAAAACATAGTCTTCGCCATCCTTGTAGCTGAACTCCATTTTCACAGTGTTCAGCGGAATCACTTCCACCTTCTCGGCGGAACTGAATCGCACATCCATCGACTTGCCCGTGCGCACGCTGCGCAGGCTCGCTTGAACGAACGCGCGGAGATTGCCCGGGGTCCGGTGCTGGGTTTCCAAGACCACACAGATATCTCCGTTGTAGTCGATCGCCATCCCGCGGCGCATGTCGTTTGCCGGTACTGACATAAAATCGGTTCTAATTGGTTCCTGATGCGACGAGCAGGCTGCGCCCGTTCAAGAGTCGCTCAAAATAGAAGTTCGAACCGCCGAAGCAAGCGTCGATTTGAGAATGAGCTGGGAATCCGGCCGAGCCAGGGCCGCTTCCATCCGCACGGACTACATCCGTACTTGCCGCCCGCGACACACTGCCCTTAGCTCGGATACGTCACCACCACCCCCGCATGAGCTTCTCCGCCGTCATTCTCAGTCTGGCCAGCCTGGCTTCCCTGGGGGCCTTGATCTGGCTGATCACCACTGCCTTTAAGAATGGCCAACAGAACTGGGGCGTCGCCCTGATCGTCAGCGCCTTCATCCCGTTCGTCGGTCCAATCGTCGCCCTCGTGTTCATCATCAAGTTCTGGGGCATCGCCCGAAAACCGGCGTTCCTGATGCTCGGGTCCCTCTGCCTGGCAGGCATCGGCTTCCTCAGCCTGATGAACAGCCTCAAGACCATGGCACAGGAACTCGCCGAGACTCCTGATCTCCAGGTCACCATCGAAACGCAGCAGAGCGATGCCGACAGCCCGCCCGCGATTCCCGTCCAGGCCGAACCACCCCAGCCGCCCCCGGCCAAACCACGCCCGGCCCGCCGCCAAGCCCCGCCGCTCCAGGCGAACACCGCCATCGAAAACAACCCCGCCGCCGACGCCCCAACCACCCCGAACCTCCCACCTCCGGTGCCCGTTTCCGATGATAGGATTTCACCCCTGAACATCGACACCCTCCGACTGGGCGAGGCGAATCCCAATCACATGCGTTCCGTGCTCGCTCGCGGACGCAACACGCGCAATCTCGCCATCCGCGAAGTGCGACTGGCCCTTTCCTACTTCGATGCGCGCGGACTTCGGTTGGGGCGCTGGATGACGGTGCACACCGAGTCCACCAACGTTGTGCCCGCCATGGCGACCAACGAGTTCACCCTGCGGGCATTTTTCGTTCCGGAGTTTACCCACGACGTTCGAATCGAGGTCGAATCGATCCGCTTCGCCAACGGCGAACGTTGGCCCGCGATCGATCCGGTGCTCATTCAACCCGCGACAAACCTCCCGTGATCCCACTCGACCGACATCCAGGCGACACTCCCGGCCGCACTCGCTGGAGGAGGTTTCTCAGCGAGTGGTGGGTCGCCTGGTTTTGTGTGCTGGCCCTCCCCGGGCACGCTCAAGTCCTGAACGGCATCGATGTTCTCGAGGCCGAGAGATTCGCCACTCTGCGAGGCAAACGCGTGGGCCTGCTCAGCAACCCGACCGGGATCAACCGTCGCGGTGAACCCACTTGGAAAGTCTTGCGCGGAGCGCCTGGGGTCAAACTGGTCGCCCTCTTCGGCGCCGAACACGGCTTTGACGGCCAGGCCCGGGCCGGCATCGAAGTGCGTGATTCCATTCATGGCCCGACGGGGCTCCCTGTGTACTCGCTCTATGGACCTGGCCCCGTGCGGCGGCCGACCCCTCGAATGCTCGAGGGTCTGGATGTGCTGGTCTACGACATCCAGGACACCGGCTGCCGGAGTTACACCTATATCAGTTCGCTGGGCCTGGCGATGGAGGCCTGCGCCAGCAATGGCGTTGCGGTCGTGGTCCTTGATCGCCCCAATCCCCTCGGCGGCCAGCGGGTGGAAGGCCCTGGACTGGATGCCCGATACAAATCCTTCGTGGGCCATTGGCCCATACCGTACGTCTACGGGATGACCCCGGGCGAACTCGCCCGGATGATCCGGGGAGAAGGCTGGATCCGCGGCAACTGCTCTCTGACCGTCGTGCCACTCCGCGGGTGGTCCCGTTCCATGACCTGGAACGACACAAAACTCACTTGGATCCCCAGTTCCCCCAACGTCCCACGCGGTGACACGCCGCTCTACCTCGTGGCCACCGGCGTGCTCGGCGAAATCGGAGGCCTGAACCTCGGCACTGGCACAGCCAACTCCTTTCGGATCATCGGAGCCCCCTGGATCGATCCGTCCCGATTCTCCAGCCAGCTCAACAGCTATAAACTGCCCGGCATCGCTTTCGAGCCACTTGAGCTCGATTTCAACCGTCGTCCAGCGGACGGAGCCGAAGTCCGGGGCGTACGCTTGCGGTTCACCCAACCCGCCACCGCTCCCATCGCAGCCGTCAATTTCTACGCGCTGGAGGCCATCCGCAAAACCACCGGCCAGGACCTGTTCAGGAAGGCAATGCAGCGCGGCAAATCCTGGGACATGTTCGACAAGGTGACCGGTTCGGACAAAACCCGAAAAGCCATGCAAAGCGGCCGCAGCGCCCGGGACATCGTGGCTTCATGGAGATCCGGAGAGGATGCTTTCCGGAAGCGCCGTCGCCCGTACTTGCTGTACGCCGAACCCCAGCCTCCGAAAGTCGAGCCGGCGGCCAAACCCAAACCCAAGTCGACCAACGCCACCCGCCCCTGACCCACGCAGACGCTCGCCGGGGTCAACGGCGTTCGATCACATCCTCGCGCCGAAAACGGACTTTCGGCAGTTGCCCGTGGCGGTCTTCCGGCAGGCGGTAGCCCGCGGCACAGCACACCACGCTGCCCCAGCCCCGTCCGGGCAGTTCCAGCAACTCGTCGAACTTCGTGGAGTCGAAGCCTTCCAGCGGACAAGTGTCGACGCCCACCAGGGCCGCCGACGTCATAAAATTCCCCAAAGCGATATAGACTTGCCGCGTCGCCCACTCGTTGATGATGGGCTTGAGCCCGCCCTCGACCAGGGAGGCCAGCATCATCTTGCGAAAGCCCGCCAACCGCTCCACCGGTGTTCCCCGCACCTCACGAATTCTCTCAAGATAGGCGTCGATGTCCGCCTCCCCAAGGTTCAGGCGAATGCAGAAGATCACCAGTCGCGCGGAATCCGCGATCTGACGCTGCCCCCAAGCATGTGGCACCAACCGTTCCCTCATGGCGCGGTCTTCGAGGACGAGGAATCGCCAGGGTTGAAGACCGAATGAGGACGGAGTCAGCACGAGTGCTTCCTCCAGACCGGTCCAGGTCTCCGCGGGAATCCCGCGGGAAGGATCAAAGGCTTTGGTCGCGTAGCGCCAGTTCAGGCTCTGAAGCACTTGCTCCGTCGTGATCGGATTCATCGGAACCGGTGAGTTGCCCAGCGGAACGGCCCTTGTGACGTCGCGGCATTGGACCATCACCAGGGCTCGTGCCCGACACGGTTGGCGACCACGCCTCAGGCCGGTGTGGCGGGATCGGCGGGGTGCGAGGACGGTGGATCGGTTGGCTCAGGCGAAGAATCGGGCTCAGGATCCGCCTCGGTGGTGGGAATCAACTGCGAGGGCGCCGCTTCGATGCTTTGGATGCGGTAACGGTTTTGGACACCGTCGAATTCAAACTCCACCTCATCGCCCACCGCCTTGTTCAGCATGTTCTGCGCGATCGGGCTGAGGTAGCTGATGATTCCCTTTTCGAGATCAAAGTCCCACGCCCCAAGGATCGTGAACATTTCCGGGTGGTTCCGGCTCAATTCCACCACACCCACCCGGCATCCGGGGCTGACCACGTCCGTTTTTGGATTCGCGAAATCCGTCCCGCGCGCGCGACCGAGATCCCGTTCGAGTTCGCCTTTGCGCCGCATGAGAACCTTTTGAGCCTCCTTGGCGGCCTTGTATTCGTGATTCTCGCGTAGATCGCCGTAACTGCGGGCCAATGCGATGTCGCGGGCATTGGCGGGAACCTTCTTCTCCACCAGTTCCTGGTACTCCTTCTTTCGGCGCGCCAGACTCGACCAGGTCACCAGGAGGTTGGTGTCCTGTTTCACGTGCTCCGCCGAAATCAGCGACTGAACGGCGGGATACGCCTTCACAATCCTCGCCAGCAGCGACCGCTTGTCCATGTCGTCGAAACTCGGCGACAATTGAAGGGTCCTGGTCAGGTCCTTGATCACATCGATGTCCGCCGATGAGATCAGTTCCACGATCAACTCCTGATCATTCAGGATATAGTCACGCAGCTTGTTGGTCTTCTTCTCGAGAAACTGGTCCCTCTCGATGGCCGACATCATGGCCCGGAAGACCTCCGGCCCGAGCACATCGACATAGGCGTCGGATCGTTCACGTGCGAGCCATAGCAGCAGATCGCTGCTCGCCGCATGCTGGCTGACCAACCGCACGAGCTTGTCCTTCAACTGCTGGAATCGATCGGCCCGCACCAGCAGGTCGGTCATCTCCGACACCACCTTGGCAGGCGCGTCGTTCATCAGGCTGAGGACCGAGTCCGCCCAGTCGTCGGGACGTGCCTCGCGATAGGAATCCAGCACCCGGCTGTGCTTGCTGGCGGCCGCTTCACCCAACACCGCGAGCAGGCCCGGACCCGCCGCCCAGACATCGGCCGTGCCCAGCTCCCCCGGAACCGGCGGAGCGCCGGTTGCCGCCCGCACATCGTCGCGGGCCAGGACGCCCTCCAGTGAGAGCCCCGGCATGGTCTTCAGGTGACTGACAATCTCCGTGTTCAGGGCCTGGATGGCCTCGGTTCCGGCGGCAACCCGGTCCGACAGATCTTCAACGCCCTTCAACAACTCATACACCGCCGCGACACGGGCTTTCAGGCCTTTGGCGATGCGCACATCGGCGAGCAATCGATCCTGCGCGCCAATTTCCTCCTCCATCAGCAGGATGGGATCGGTCTTCTTCACCGGAACTTGAAAATGGCCATCCTTGCGCAGGGCGCGTTTCGCGAGTTCCCACCACTTCTTCCAGTCGTCACGAATGACGTCCGGCACGAGCGACTGCTGGACCTGATCCAAGGTGGCCCTGCCATGAAAGCTATTGAGCACAATCCGAACCAACTCCAGGTGGTTCGTCGCCGCCAGCCGCTGCAAGGAATCCAGGTTGGTCAATTTTCGGGCCAGGATGTGGCCCTCGGGAATCGGCTTGAGCGAGTCTGCCGCAAACGCGAGATCCATCCCGTGTCCAGGTTTGCCCGCGAAATCAATAGTCAACCTCGCCACCACGGCGTCGACGCCAACAATCTTGCCGCAACCCCACGCCCGATGGACGCAGTAGCCCGCTGCGTGAAGCGCAACCAGCGGTTCGACGTGCCGACGCTCCAGTTTTCCGATGGCCACAAGTCTTTCCAGTTCGTCTCTCATACTTTCTCGCCCGTAAGCACCGTATCCGCAAACATCTGGCGTGGTCCTGCAAAAACCAAGAGAAATTGCCGTTCGTATTCTGACCCGACATGCCGGTAGCACCGCGTTTATCGAAGACCTCGTCGACCGCGAATCCGCCGGGGCGCGACTCAATCCCCCCGACCGCGCGCTCGTCCAGGAGTTGTGCTACGGATGCGTCCGTTGGCGCGCCACTCTCGACTGGCTGATCGAGCGCCGCACGCGTGAAGCCCCGAGCCCCACGCTCCGCGCCGTGCTCCACGTCGGCCTCTACCAACTCTTCTGGCTCGACCGAATCCCGGACCATGCGGCCGTCCATGCCACCGTGGAGGTCGCCCGAACCTTCGATCTGGGGGCCCAGACCGGCTTCGTCAATGCACTCCTCCGAAATTACCTGCGCGATGCCGACGCCACCCGCGCCGAATTGACCCAGCTCAAGACCACCGATCCCGCTGTCGGCTGGTCCCATCCGAAATGGCTGCTCCAGCGTTGGTCTTCCCAACGCTCCGCGGAACAGGTTCAAGCCTTTCTCGCCTGGAACAATTCGCCCGCCACGGTCTTCGCCCGCGTCAACACCCTCAAAGCCGACCCCGCCAAGCTCATCGCTGCCTGGCGGGACGAGGGTGTCGATTACGCCTTCGCCCGCTTCGATTGGACCGCTGAAAACCTGGTCTTCCAGCTGCGTCGACACCCTCCGCTGACGAAACTCAAGTCGTTCGCCGACGGATGGTTCTATATCCAGGACCCGAGTACGCTCATGGCCGTCGCCCTCCTGGATCCACAGCCGGGAGAGGAGATCCTCGACTTCTGTGCCGCCCCAGGTGGCAAAGCTACCTTCATCGCTCAGCGTCTCGATAACGACGGAGTCGTCATTGCCTCGGAACCCGACCCGCGCCGCCGTCAACGTCTCCAAGAAAATTGTCACCGCTTGGCAGCCGACGTCACGGTGGTTGCCCCCGATGACCCACGCGCGGAAGGCCCTTTCGATGCCGTTCTTTTGGACGCCCCCTGCTCCAACACCGGTGTCTTGCGCCGACGCATCGATGCCCGCTGGCGGCTCACACCCGATGAGCTGAATCATTGCAAAACCCAACAACTTCAATTGTTTGCAGAAGCCCTGCGCCAACTCCGTCCGGGCGGGCGTATCGTTTACAGCACCTGCAGCGTCGAACCCGAGGAGAACGAACTCTGTCTGCAAACCATCCTGGCCAATCACCCGGGGACTTCGATTGAAGCCACCCGCCAGTTGCACCCGGTGGATGACAAAGTGGACGGAGCCTTCGCCGCCCGTATCCGCCTCGCCGAAAAGCCCAAACGCGGCGCCACAAGCGCCCCAGCACGCGCCTGAGAGCAGCCGCTTTTGCCATGGGTTTCCAGGCTAAGGACCTCTCCCAATAGATCCATTGGACCCTATCCACTACAGTCCGCCCTCCCTCAGCGGGAAGCGGATTTTCTTCGTTCCTGCCCACGGGGAGTTGTCCCGGAATGACACCAAGCTTGTATCCAACTAGAACCCATTCAGTATCAACCGCTTCAAAACATGAGACGGCTGCTAATCCTGGGAGTTCTTTTCGCGCTCATTCTCGACCGGTCTCATGCCGCCACCATCCACGGGGTCGTGGTATTGGATGAACTGAACGGCCCACCGTTATCTCAAGTCATCGTCCGTGCCCCTGGTAGCCGCGATGTCTCGACCGACGACCTGGGTCGCTTCGCTTTAACGCTAACCTCCTCCTATACCGGCGAATGGGTCCGGCTGGAAGCGGTTCTTCCAGGGTATTCCGTGGTCAACCCTACCCAACTCGAGGTCCAGGTCCTCGCCGATGAGGCGGCCGCGGCGCTCACCCTCGTTCTGACCCGGGAACCGATCCGGGATGAGATGGCGCGGAGGTTCTACCGAGCCGCGTGCTGGGTCGCGACCCGTGAGCGGGCACGATCGGAATTGGCGGCCAAACGCGGCGCGGGAGACCGCTTCAACCCCGATACCATCGCGCGCGACCAGGACCTCGCCTTGCACGCGACGGGAGCCCTTGCGATGCAGTTTGCCAACGTCCCGCCGGCCTCCCGATCGAGCTTGTATCGTTCGGCCCTAAACCGGTTTCTGGAGGGGCATGCGGCGGAGTCGTTGCGGATGCTCTCCACATCGCGGCTTCTCGAGCTACCCCGCGCCACCGAGATCGAAGCGGTTCCGTTCGTTGAGGCTTGTCTGTTGAAGGCCAGGATTCTGGTCACCCAATGCCAGTTTCAGGAGGCCCGGACCGCCTGCAACCTGGCCTCGTCCGAGGTGCCGGGGAGTTACGCCGCCTGGTTGGCCACCGGTTTTCTCGAACACGGACAGCGCCGCCCCGAAGCCTCCCTCCAGGCGTTTCAGCGGGCTCTCACCCTGGCCCGCGCCTCGGAACACCCCGGGGACATCGCCACGGCTCTCGTCGCCACCGGTCACCTTCACCGGGACCAGGGACGTCTGGAAGAAGCACGCAGGGTTTGGGTGGAGGCCCTGGCGCTGTATCGCAACCCATCCCAACCTGCCGCGACCAAGAACACTGCGCCGGTCGCCGCCACCCTGAGCGATTTGGCCATGTTGGATATGGACCAGGGACGGTTCCCGGCGGCACGGGATGGCTTCGCGCAATCCATGGGAATCTACCTGCCATTGGAAAAGGCGTTTCCCATGGCCTACGGCCCCATGGTGGCGGCGCTCCGAAGCAACCTGGCGATCCTCTTCAGCCTCGGTGGCAGGCCCGAGGAAGCACGGCGGATGTTTGAACAGGCTCTGGGTGTTCAACGGCTCCAGGCCCAGGATTGCGCCTCGGGTGCCTGCGCCGACCTCGCCCGTACACTCTTTAACCTGGGATTGTTGGAGCACCGGCAGAAGCGATTCGCGCCTGCGAACACGTCGTACACGGAGGCGCTGTCCTTGTATCGAGACCTCGCCCAGGAGCAGCCCTCCACCTACCTCGCCGACCTCGCGGACACCCTCAACAACCTGGGCATGCTCCAGCGCGACGACCGTCAGCTTGCCGAGGCCGCGGAATCCCTTCGCGGAGCGCTCGCCGCCTATCGAGCAGCCTCTCGTGATCAACCCGATCGCTTTCGGAATGCCATCGCCCGGGTCGAGACCCGTCTCCAGGAGCTGGAAAAAGCCGCCCGTTCGCAGGAGGCTGACGCCGGCACTTCGAGCAAGCGATAGCTTTGCCCTTGCCCGTCCCGTGTTGCGGCGAGCAGTTTGGTCCGCACACGATTCGAGCCCTTACGACTCAGCGACTCTTTTCCATGGACCTCCGACCTCTTCAGAACTACATCGCCGGCCAGTGGGTCGATGCCGAGCATTCCAGCCTCCTGCCGGTCGAAAACCCCAGCACGGGTGCGATCATCGGCCAAGTGCCGCTCTCGACTTCTGCCGAAACACACCGCGCCATTGAGGCCGCCGCCGGCGCTTTTCCCGGCTGGAGCCGCACCCCGGTTGCCCGCCGTGCCCAGTATCTGTTCGCCCTGCTCGAACTCCTTCGAAAGAGCGAGGAGGAGATCGCACGTTCCATCACCGAGGAGAACGGCAAGTCGCTCACCGACGCCCGGGCGGAAGTGAAACGCCTGGTCGAGAATTGCGAGGTCGCCTGCGGCATGCCCGTCCTGCAACAGGGAGCCAAGCTCATCGGCGCCTCCGATGGCATCGACGGCGAGGTCCTTCGCCTGCCCATCGGGGTCTTCGGCATGATCGCGCCTTTCAATTTCCCAGGCATGGTGCCCTTCTGGTTTCTTCCGTACGCGATCGCCGCCGGCAACACCTATGTGCTCAAGCCATCGGAGCAGACGCCGCTCACCATGCAGCGCATCGCCCGCTTGATCGCCCAAACCAATCTGCCCCCCGGCGTCTTCAACCTCGTCCACGGCGACCGGACGGTCGGTGAAGCGCTCATGGATCACCCCCAGGTCAAGGGATTGTCCCTCGTCGGTTCCACCCGGACCTGTCAGGCCGTCGCCGAGCGTTGCACCCGTAACCGAAAGCGATTCCAGGCCATGGGCGGCGCCAAGAATCACTTGGTCGTCATGCCCGATGCCCGGGTGGAGGAAGTGGTGCGCAACCTGTTGTCCTCCTGCTTCGGCTGCGCGGGACAACGCTGCATGGCCGCATCCGCCATCGTCGCCGTCGGCGATGCCACCTACGACGCCGTCTGCCAACGCCTGATCGAAGCCGCCCGACGGGTCATCGTCGGGAACCCGCTGGATCCGGCCGTCGCCGAAGAACCCATGCTCATGGGGCCGGTGATCTCAGCCAAGGCCCTCGCCTTCGTCCATCAGATGATCGATACCGGCGTGCGTGAGGGCGCCCAACTCGCGCTCGACGGCCGTGGAGTCCGGGTTGCCGGCGCCGAAAAGGGCCACTTCATCGGCCCCACCATCTTCACCGGGGTGAAGCCGGGAATGGCCATCCACAGCACCGAGATTTTCGGCCCCGTGGTGGTTGTCCTGCGAGCCGGTTCCTTTGATGAAGCCGTGTCCATCCTCAACGGGCACGCCTACGGCAACGGCGCCTCCATCTACTCCCAGAACGGGTATTGGGTGCGCCGTTTCAAACTGGAGGTCGAGTGCGGTATGATCGGCGTGAACGTCGGCATTCCCGCCCCCGTCGCCCACATGCCTTTCGGTGGGATGAAGGCATCCCAGTTCTCGCAGATCAAAGCCCAGGGTCGCGCCGTCATCGACTTCTTCACCGAGCCCAAGGTCATCACCGAACGCTATTGGACCGAGACCTGATTCCCTCCTTCCTTGCCTCGGATCACGCCTGAACCGCTTCGTCCACGGGCGGTGGCGAGCATGTCTTGACGGAACTATTCTCTGGCAATTCGGCCTCTTGAAGGGCAGCCTCCCGCCCCGGATGCTGGTTCGAAGTGCCAATACCCCCTCCCCCATCGCTAGCCGAGATCTCGTTGTCGCCAATCGCCTCGGGATTCACGCTAGACCGGCAGCCATGTTCGTTCGCGTTGCCAGCCGTTTTCATAGCGAAATCACCCTGGAAAAGGACGGCGAACGCATCAATGGCAAGAGCATCATGGGCTTG
Source organism: Verrucomicrobiota bacterium (assembly GCA_963205105.1). Classification (GTDB taxonomy): domain Bacteria; phylum Verrucomicrobiota; class Verrucomicrobiia; order Limisphaerales; family CAIMTB01; genus CAIMTB01. Next base: position 16,850 of record CAUJJW010000328.1, read on the forward strand.
ATGATGCTGGCCGCAGGACCTGGAAGCCGGCTCCGCATCGAGGCTGCAGGAGACGACGCCGACGATGCCCTCCGTGCGTTGGACGAACTCGTCACCGTACGCAAGTTCGACGAGGAGTAGCTCGTCCGGCCTGGCTTTGGGCCAATTCCAGGACGGTCTTGCGGTGCGGCTTCGTCTTCCGACGTGGATGCCGCTGATTCGCCCCCGCTCAGTCCAGCCGTTTGAAGAACAGATTGGCCACCTGCACGGGAGCCTGAGGCGCCGGCACCACCGTCGCCCCGCGGGCCGCGATTCCCTGGATCTCCCAGCCTTCACCCAGAGCTTTGCCGTTGACCTCGACGTTGAGCCGGTTGCCCCTGAGTCGAAAAACGCCGCGATTCCATCGGCCCAAGGGTTGTTCCACCCCTGCCGGCACCCGCGTCAGAACCGTCGTAAGATCCAGGCCACGGGGCCGCAGAATCGAACGCCAATCACCGCTGCGCTTCGCATCCGTCCACCTCCAGTCCACCACCCAGACGCCATCGCCGTGTTCTTCCGCGACCACCAGCGGTCGCCCGGTTTCCGGCCCGTCGGATCCTAGTGTCCAATCGTTCGCCGTCCAGGTGGCCGCCAACCCCGCGTCGGGCCGCCATCCTGAGAAATCCAGTCCGTTGTAGAGCGCCTGAAATCCTTCCTCCGGATTGGCAATGTGTTCCGGGCTGACCGCTTCTTTGACCGGAAGTTCCCGGATGCGCAGGTTGCGGAACTCCACCGGAGATCCCTCCGATTCGAGGCAAATGTACCCCTTGCGAGGCGAGGCCTCGGTGCCGCGGGTCACGACCTTGCCGTTCACCGCCAGGGCGATCGCTCCGTCCAAGCACTCAATGCGGTAGTGGTTCCATTCCGGTGATGGCTTCACTCGTTTCTCCGACGGAAAAGCGCGATCACCGCCACGACCGTTCACCGGTACCATGCGGGCGCCATGGATCGGAAAGATGTCGCCGTCCGAGGTGTGGCCGGGGCCTTCCCGGCCGTCGAGCACCTGCACCTCAACGCCCCGGATGAATGGCTCCCCGCGCGCCGTCAGCGCGTCAGCCCACACAAACACGCCGGCATTCCCCTGGGGCTTGAGGTGACGCCATTCCAATTCCAGGACGAAGTTCTGGTACATCCGGGTCGTCCGCAGTTCGCCGATCGGCGCTCCGGTGCAGAAGATGAGTCCATTGGTTGCCGTCCAGGTGCCGGGGGCGCAGTTCACGTTCACCCAGTCCGAGAGATCGGTTCCGTTGAACAAGGGTCGAAATCCGTCCGATTCCGCCGGCCCGGCAGCCTGAGCCGTCTGAAGCATCAGGACAACCGGGAGCAGGGCCAGAGGGGCGCGCGTTTTCATGAGAGTGCCCGGACTCTGCCTCCCGGGACCTCTGCCGCCAATGCGTAAGACGCCCGCCGACGATCACGTGGGCCGAGCGGGTGCCTCGAGTCCGACCGCGCGGAACCGGGCAGCCACCTGCTTCAGATGGAAGTCCACCGAACAAAGCGCCTCCAGTTCCCCTGGAGCAAAGTGCCGGGTGACCTCGGGGTCGGTCGCAAGCTGCACCAGAAAATCCGCATCATCCCGTCCTGCGTGCTTCACGGCCCAGGTTTGCATGGCATTCCGCTGGACCAGCTCGTACGCGGCTTCCCGGCTGAGGCCTTTACGGATCAAGGCCAGCAGCACCGTCTGGCTGTTCCACATCCCCAGGCTCAGGCCCAGGTTTCGCCGCATGTTCTCCGGATACACGTTCAGGCCGTCCATCATCCGGGTGAGCAGGCCGAACATGTAGTCCAGCAAAGTGCAGGAATCCGGAAAAATGATGCGCTCCACCGAGCTGTGACTGATGTCCCGTTCGTGCCACAACGCGACATTCTCCAGGGCGGCCACCAGATTGCCCCGCAAAACCCGCGCCAATCCCGTCAGCCGTTCCCAGGTGATCGGATTCCGCTTGTGCGGCATCGCGCTGCTTCCTTTCTGCCCCTTGGTGAACGGTTCCTCCGATTCGAGAACCTCGGTCCGTTGCAGGTGCCGAAATTCGACCGCCCACCGCTCGATGCTGGCGCCCGTCAAAGCCAGCACGGACATGAACTCGGCGTGCAGGTCCCGCTGCACCACCTGCGTTGCGATCGGTGCCGGTCGCAGACCGAGCTTTTCGCAGACTTCCGCCTCCACTTCCGGTCCCAGATGAGCGCTCGTTCCCACCGCACCGCTCAGCTTGCCCACCGCCACCGCCTCGCGAACCGCCTCCAACCGTTTCAAGGCCCGGCCGAATTCGTCATACATCAGCGCCAGCTTGAGGCCAAAGGTGGTCGGCTCGGCGTGAATGCCATGGCTTCTGCCGATGCACGGCGTCCAGGCATGCTCCATGGCTCGCCGTCCG
>CAUJJW010000329.1 GCA_963205105.1 Verrucomicrobiota bacterium
GCTGGCGTCGCGCAGTTCGCGGGCCACCGAGAGCGTGCGACGGTTGCTCGCGAGGGGGGCCAATGTTCAGGCGACGAGCCGTCACGGAGCCACGGCGTTGATGGCGGCGGTGGCGGCGATGAATGGCGAGGTGGTGCCGTGGTTGGTGGAACGTGGCGCGGATGTGAACGCCGTGCCCATGCCGTCCTCGCCGGGTGTGGACCCGATCTGGGGCGGAATTCGCACCCCGCTGATGTGGGCGGCTTATCGGGGTGATTTGGCTTTAGCGAAGTACCTGCTGGATCGCGGGGCCAAGGCCGACCTGGTGATTCCGTTTGGCACGGCGTTGACGCATGCGGGTTGGCGGGGGGACGTGGCGATGGCGCAGTTCCTGGTGGAGCGGGGAGCCGATGTTCGGGCGGCGGAACCTTTTTCCGGGTACACCGCGCTGCATTGGGCGGCTTCGATGGAGGATGGGGATGCGCGGTTGGCGGCTTTTTTGGTGCGGCATGGCGCGGACAAGACGGCGGAAGGAGGGCTGCCGGTGGACGCATTCTTGGGAGAAGCCCAGACGCCCCTGATGTTGGCGCGAAAGCGTGGCGAGACGGAGTTGGCGCGATGGCTGGGAGGCGGCGGCTCAAAGACTGCTGTGACGGCGGCGGCGGTGTCGGCGGCTGAGCCGGGCTGGGTTGGATCGACGAATCGTTGGGGTGTTGCGATGGCGGTCGCGTCGGCGTTGCCTGCGCTGCAACAGACGGCGGAGGTTTCGCGAGAATCCTTTTTGCGGCATGCCTCCCGGCAGAATTGCGTGTCCTGCCACCAGCAGTATTTCCCGCTCGCGGCGGTTTCAGAGGCCCAGGCACGGGGCGTGCCCGTGGACGAGGCTGCGCGACAGCGGTTGGTCGACACCGTGATTCAGGTGCATCGCGGCACGGGGGTGGATGAGGAACCCTTGTTCCATCCGGATGCGCCGCATGACTACGGATACGCCTTGCTCTCACTCAAGACTGCCGGCGTGGGGGCGACCCCGGAAACCGATGTTCTGGTGCATCATCTGGCGGTCACCCAGCAGAAAGACGGTCATTGGGAAGTGAACCTGCCGCGACCGCCGATGCAGTCCTCGGACATCACCGCCACGGCGCTGGCGTTGCATGGACTGAAGCATTTTGGCTGGCCGGCGAGGGCGGCTGAGTTCGAGGAACGCATTCGGTTGGCGCGCGATTGGTTGAAGGCCGCCCGGGCGGTGACGCACGAGGAGCTTGTGTATCAAGTGCTGGGATTGCATTGGGCTGGGGTTCCGCGGAGCGAGCTGGGCGGGATGCTCGAACGGCTGATTTCGAGTCAGCGTGCGAATGGTGGTTGGGCGCAATTGCCCGGGTTGGAGTCGGACGCGTACGCCACGGGCCAGGCGCTCTACACGCTGCATGAAGCCGGAGGTTACACCGCTGCGAGTCCTGAGTGTGGTCGAGCGGTTCGCTTTCTGATGGGTACGCAGGGAAGTGACGGAACGTGGCGGGTGCGGCGTCGGGCGTTTCCGTTTCAACCCACGATGGAGAGCGGCTTTCCGCATGGCCGAGACGGATGGATTTCAGCGGCTGGGACCAGTTGGGCGGTGATGGGGTTGGCGCGGGTGATGGCACCGTTGAACGGGGACGATGGGCGCGCAATGGCGCAGCGCGCGCGGGGAGGAAAGGAGGCGGACGAGGCGCGGGCCAAGGTCGTGTCCGTGGTGGAAAGGACGGTGGACTTCGTGCGTGACGTTCAGCCGATTCTGGAACGTTCCTGTCTGCCGTGCCACGCGGGCGAGCGGGCTCGCGGCCAATACCGCCTGTCCGATCGGAGGTCGATGTTGACCCCGGGCAATTCCGGCCTGCCGCCGCTGGTTGCCGGGAAGAGTGCCGACGGCATGCTGCTCCGGTACGTCTCGGACGAGGTATCAGATCTCGCGATGCCTCCGGTCTCCCAACGGGGAAAGTTTCCGCCCTTGAATCCGCGCGAAGTCGAACTGCTTCGGACCTGGGTGGAATCGGGCGCGGTCTGGCCGGAGGGTTTGTCCCTGGGAATCACCCGGACAGCGACCGCGCCGTAGCCCTATACGGAACGATTCAGATAAAATGCATGGAGTTCACGCCAAGCCGCTGAGACGCCAAGAAATGCGCCGAATAAGATGAGTCGGGTGCATTTCCTCAACCCACACCTTTTGGATCGCGCGGGGCGCGAGTCTCTTTCCCGGTCGGTCTTTCTTTGCGTCTTCGCGTCTTGGCGTGAGATCCAACTGAATCGTTGGCTAAGAGCCCGACTGAAAATTCGAAGGGGCCCTGTTTTCGAGGAAATGGCCGGAAGGCGAGGCGCGACGAGGGAGCATACCCGACAGCGGTCTGTGACCGAGGAGCCACGAAGCCAGCCGGCCATTTCCTCGAAAACCCTCCGGGCGACGGTCCTTTTGGCCCGAGCCTGCGTTGGCTCGGCCGTTACAGCCCGCTGCGGGGATGCGCCGGCCTCGCCGCCTTGGCTCAGGCCAAAAATCCTCGTCGCAGGGCCCCTTCCAATTTTCAGACGGGCTCTGAGCGGCGCACCCCGTTCGTGGAGCGGTCAGCTTTTGAGGCCGAGCCCGAGGGTCTCCTTGCAGTAACGCAGGCTGCGTTCGAGATCCTCCTTCTGGCGTTCGCGGTTGCCACCATCGTACTGGGCGATGGCCTTGCCGCGTTTGGCAAGACGCAGGAACCGGGCAAAATCGGCGCCGGACCGGTCAGGCCAGGCTTCCCAGAAGGAATTCTCGAGGTAGGGAAGTTCGGCGGCGAATCCGCCGATGGTCTCGATGTTGACCGCGACTTTCGGACAGAGCTGAGCGAAGCGGGCGAAGTAGGCCTTCAAGTCGACCACGTTGCCGTCGCCCATGGCGACCCACTGGACTTTGCAGCCCTTGTCGGATTCCCAGACAACGGAATCCCGCAAACTGGTGGTAAAGGCGTAGGGTCCGAGCTTTTCCAGGCTGTCCATCGGGTCTTCGAGGGTCCAGACGGCGTTCCCGGAATCCATATTGGCGCCAACCCAATCCTTTCCGGCGGTCTCGATCAGGGAGACGAGTTCGGTGGCGGTCATGTCGCCGGCGTGATTTTCCACCGCCACTTTGACGCCGAGATCGGTGGCCAGGCTGCGTTGCGAGGCGAGCACCTTGGCGGTGTCGGCGATGCGAGCCCGGATGCCGCCGGGGGAGCGTCGGTCTTCGCGGCCGCCGAGGATGACGCGGAAGTACGGGGACCCGATGGCCTTGGAGAGCTTGAGTCCGAGGGCGAGATGTTCCTCCGCGGTGCCCCAATCCTTGCGGAACGATTTCGCGGTCGGGCAGATGCTCCAGGAACCGAGTAGGATCTGGAGGCCTTTGTCGGCGGCGTAGCGGCGGAGTTCCTCCGCATGGGAGAGTTCCAGCGAGCCGAGGGAAGGCAGATCGGTGATGAACAGGGTATCGAGCTTCAGCGAGGCCGCGTAGTCGATGATGTCGCGGCCTTTGAAGCCGAAGGCGCGGACGGCGAAGTTGTCCATGCCCAGGGGAATGCGGGCAGCGGGTGCCTGGCCGAGGGCTGGCACGGTGCCGAGCGCGGAGGCGGCGACGGCCGTGGTCAGGGTGCCGAGGAATGAGCGTCGGGACTGGGGCATGAGGTCAGAGTTCATGGCGCGGGCTGGGTGGAGAGTCTGGGTTTGGTCCGTTGGATTTCAAATCCCAGATTTTGGAAATCCTTCTGAGACCACTTGCACTTCGACGATGGCTGGCTTGTGATTCGGGCGACCCATTTTTCTCCATGAAACCCACGCTTCTTTTTTCCCTGGTGGCAGCGGGCCTGAGTGTGCTCGCAACCGGAAATGTTTACGCCCATTCCGCCGTGGAGCCGGTTCCGCGGCCGGAAGAAGGTTGGCAACGGCGTCACGCGACGATGAACACGAATGCGATGACTCTCGGCGAGAAGTGCCGGGTGATCTTCATTGGCGATTCGATCACTCAGGGGTGGGAAGGGGAGGGACGGGAGACTTGGGCGGCCTACTATGCGCCCCGCAACGCCATCAACCTGGGTATTGGCGGGGATCGGACCCAGCACATCCTGTGGCGGTTGGACAATGGGAACCTGAAGAGCCTCAAGCCCAAGGCGGCGGTGGTCATGATCGGAACGAACAACTCGAACGGTGAGGACAACACCGTGGAACAGATCGCCGATGGCATCGCGGCGATTGTTCAGAAACTTCGGGAACGCCTTCCCGACACCAAGGTCCTGCTCATCCCGATTTTTCCGCGCAGCGAGAATCCCTCCGCACAGCGCGGCAAGGTGCTTCAAGTGAACCAGATTGTTCAGAAGCTCGCCGACGGCCAGCACGTGCAGTGGGTGGACTTCGGTCATCGCTTCCTGGCCTCGAACGGCACGATCCCTCGGGAGTTAATGCCGGATTTCCTCCATCTCTCGAAGAAGGCTTACGGGGTTTGGGCCGAAAGCCTGGAGCCGGCGCTCGCGGCCGCTCTGGGTGAAACCCCGGTCCAACCGGGCGCCGCGGCGGGTAATCTCTCAGGAGAATGGGTGGCCACCCTGCCCGGGCCCAACGGGGACCCGGTGGACCTGCCGTTCGTGCTCAAGCAGGACGGAACGACGTTGAGCGGTCGCTTCGCCCGTCCCGATGGTCGATGGCTGGATCTGAAAGACGGGAAAGTCGAGGGGGAGAAGTTCTCCTGGACGATCCAACGGGACCGGGCGGACGGCGGCACCATGACCTACGAAATGTCGGGCAAGGTCGAGGGCGGCAAACTCCTGGGGTCCACGAAGACGGACATGGGTGGCGCGCCGGTTCAGATCGAGTGGACCGCGAAACGGAAGTAAGGCCTCACGACCATGAGCCGATCACCTTTTCCATCCTGGGCCGCCTTCGTGGCGTTGGCGGCCATGCTCACCCAAGGTTCGGGGTATGCGGCCGATGCACCGCGGGCGCTGTGGCCGGGGAAGGCTCCTGGTGAGAAGCAGGTGTTGCCGGCGGAACAGGACCTGACCAAGCCCACCGAAGGGTTGATCGCCGGCCGTCGGTTGATCCGTTTGGGGAATGTCTCGGAGCCCACCTTGGAGGTATATCGGCCCACCGCCGCGACTCGCAACGGAGCGGCGGTCCTGGTTTGTCCCGGAGGTGGATACCATATCCTGGCGATGGATCTGGAAGGCACCGAAGTCTGTGAATGGCTGAATTCGATCGGGGTCACGGGCGTGTTGCTGAAGTACCGGGTGCCGCGTCGCGAGGGATTGGAGAAACACGCGGCGCCATTGCAGGACGCGCAGCGGGCCATGGGCCTGATTCGGCAAAACGCCACGGAATGGGGCATTGATCCTCAGCGGGTGGGGATTCTGGGATTCTCGGCGGGCGGCCATCTGGCCGCGGTGACCAGCACGACGACGGCCAGAACCTATCCCACCGTGGATGCCGCCGATGAACAGTCGAGCCGGCCTGACTTCGCGGTGTTGGTGTACCCGGGCTACCTGACCGTGAAGGAAGAGCACGATCGGGTGTCGTCGGAATTGAAAATCACTGGGGATACCCCGCCGACGTTTCTGGTGATGGCTCAGGATGATCCGGTGCGCGTGGAGAACGTGTTCGGGTATGCCTCGGCCTTGAAACAGGCGGGAGTCTCCTTCGAACTCCATGTCTATCCCACAGGTGGCCATGGATATGGACTGAGGCGCACCGCGGATATGGTGACCACCTGGCCCGACCGGGTGGCGGACTGGATGAAGGCGCGCGGGATTCTGGAGCGTCGTTGATCCCGATGTTTCGCGGCTCTTGTTTGCCGGACGCCAACCGATGAGGATCGGCGTGTCGTGGCTGATTTGAATTCCAAGAGGCGTTGGTCGCCCGTTCGGCGGGCGGCGGCCGGTGCCGGAAAGGCAGGCAAAGTCCCCGGAGCCGTCCCCTCAAGACCCGGTTCGCCGAGTCGACCCTTCCGAAAACCAGGTCCCGCGGAAGGATCCCCTTCTGCGGCGCCTGAGAACCGGGATCGGCCGATGCGTCGCGGACCAGGGTTTCAGGAGCGCGGGCGGCCGAAAAATCGACCCTTTGGCGGAGGCTACCCTCCGGCGCAGGCTCCGCGTGCCCAGGCGACGGGAGGGGGGCCGCAACCGCCGGAGGGGAGTCCCAGGTCGGACGCTGCTTCCGCTCCGGTTGTTCGCCGTTACAAGGGCGGGCCGGCCGAGGGCCAGTCCGCCATGAATCCACGACCCGCGGAGCGGAGTCCGGGACGTTCCTGGGGCCATGCCGGCGACGGTCGGGATCGAGACCGCAGTGCGGATCGTGGCCGCGGCCCCTGGCGGGGTTCTCGAGCCGGTTCGGGGCCGGGGTGGGGGCGCGGACGCCCATCAGATCGGGGTGACCGGCAGGAGGAAGGGCATCGGGAATCGCGGGATGTGCCGGGCGATGAACAAAGCCGGATGCCTGAAGAAGAGCCGGTCCGCAAGGAAGTGCTGGCGTTACCGCTGGCGACGCGGGTGGTGGGAGGGGTGGATCGAGAGCATCCGGCGGATTCGGTGCTTCGGGTGGTGCTCAAGGAGGAGGCCGGTTTGCGTCGGGAGACCGCCGGCGAGGTGGCGCGGTTCGTCTTCGGCTATTTCCGCTGGCGCGGGTTTGTCGGCCGTGGACTGCCGTTGCCCCGGCAGATCGAGTCGGCGGCGGACCTGGCGCGTCGTTACGCCCTGGATCCGGATTCGGTGGCTCCCCAGGGTTGGGACCGGGCAGTTCCGGCCTGGGTACGGGATCGGGTGGCGGGTGGTGCGGAATGGTGGAAGGCCCTTCAGAAGGAGCCCCAGCTTTGGTTGCGAGCGCGGCCGGGAACGGCGGAAGCGGTGAAACTGGCGTTGGGCGAAGTGATTCAGCCGCTTCCCGAACTGGCGCCCGACGCTTTGGTCTATCAAGGGCCCAAGGATTTATTTCGGGAACCCGGTTTCCAGGCGGGCACCTATGAAATCCAGGATCTGGCATCCCAGATGGTGGGGCAGTTGTGCGCGCCGCGTCCTGGCGAGACCTGGTGGGATGCCTGTGCCGGGGAAGGGGGCAAGACGCTTCATCTGGCGGATCTGATGGGCAACCGGGGCGTGGTTTGGGCGACGGACCGGGCGGGTTGGCGGTTGCACCGGCTGCGGGTTCGGGCGGGGCGGGCCAACCTGTTCAACATCCGTTGGGCGGAATGGGAGGGCGGCGAAAGTCGGCCTGGAAAGACCATGTTCGACGGGGTACTGGTCGACGCTCCCTGCAGCGGTTTGGGCACCTGGCAGCGCAATCCCCATGCCCGATGGACCATGCAGCCCGAGGACGTCACGGAGTTGTCGGCGTTGCAGATCGGCTTGCTGAAAAACGCCGCGGCCGGAGTCAAGGTGGGTGGCCGTATCGTCTTCTCCGTCTGCACGCTGACCCACGAGGAGACGGTCAAGGTTTCGGATGCCTTTGAGGCTGCGATGCCGGGCTTCGAGCCGTTGCCGTTGCCCGACACCCATCGCCGCGGGCCAGGGGCAAAATCGGAGTCGCGGGCCAAGAACCGACTCTGGATCTGGCCCCAGGACTGGGGTGGCAACGGGATGTACGTGGCGGCCTGGACCCGGCGGAAGTAGGCACAGACGAGGCACGAAAAAGGGCGTCGATCGCAGGATCGACGCCCGGTTCTGAAAAGGAGAGGGGAGGCGGCTTAGGCCTTCGGCTCAAGTTCCTTGGCGCGCTCGGCCATGGCGGCCTTGCGGCTGAGTCGGACACGGCCCTTTTCGTCGACGCCGATGCACTTGACCCAGATCACGTCGCCCAGCTTGACGACGTCTTCGGTGGCTTTGACCCGGAAGTCTGCGAGTTCCGAGATGTGGACCAGACCGTCCTGACCCGGGAGCACTTCGACAAAGGCGCCGAACTCCTTGATGGAGACGACTTTGCCGCGATAGATCTTGTTGACTTCGATTTCGGCGGCGACGGCTTCGATGCCTTCGCGGGCGATGCGCATGCCTTCTTCATCGATGGAGAAGATCATGACCGATCCATCGTCCTCGATGTTGATTTCGCAACCGGAGCGTTCGACGAGGGCTTTGATGTTCTTGCCACCGGGCCCGATGATGGCGCCGATCTTCTCCGGGTTGATGCGGAGGCGGATGATGCGCGGAGCGTACTTGCTCATCTCCGAGCGGGGCTCGGGGAGGATGCCCTTCATCGCGTCGAGGATCTTGAGCCGGGCGACTCGGGCTTTCTCGACCGCTTCCGTGAGGACACCGATCGGGAGTCCCTTGAGCTTCAAGTCGAGCTGGAACCCGGTGATGCCCTTCTCGGTCCCCGCGATCTTGCAGTCCATGTCGCAGAAGTGATCCTCCCACCCGATGATGTCGGTGAGCAGGCTGTAGCGACCGAGCTTGCCGTTGTCGTCGTGTTCCGAGCAGATGCCGATGCTGATGCCGCCGACGGGGCGGGTGAGGGGAACGCCGGCGTCCATGAGGGCGAGAGAGCCGGCGCAGACGGAGGCCATGGAGGTGGAGCCGTTGGACTCCATGATCTCGGAGGTGATCCGGACGGTGTAGGGGTACTCCTTGAGCGGGACCATCGACCGGATGCTGCGTTCGGCGAGGGCGCCGTGGCCGATTTCGCGGCGACCGGGCCCCATGATGCGGCCGGTTTCACCGACGGAGAAGTTCGGGAAATTGTAATGCAGGATGAACTTCTTCTCGCTGGAGCCGCCGGTGTAGGCGTCGAATTCCTGAATGTCTTCGGTGGTGCCGAGGGTGACCAGGGCGAGGGCCTGGGTTTCGCCACGGGAGAAGATGGCGGAGCCGTGGGAGCGGGGGAGGACGCTGGTCTCGCCGCCGAGGGCGCGGAGGTCATCGGGTGCGCGACCGTCGAGGCGCTTGCCTTCATCCAGGATGAGCGCGCGGATGGCTTCCTTCTGGATGTAGTAGAAGGCGTCCTTGATGACGAACTCGGTGACCTTCTCGGCGCCGAATTTCTCGACGAGCTTGGCGCCCATCTGAGTTTCGATGGCCTTGCAGGCGGCTTCGCGGGCGAGTTTGCCAGGGGTCAGCAGCGCGGTGAGAATGCCCGATCCGATGGCTTCGCGAGCGGCCTTGAGGATGTCGTCGGGAACAACGCTGACGGTGATCTGGCGCTTGGTCTTGCCGAGTTTGGCGGCGAGTTCCTTTTGGGCGGCGATCAGCGGCTGAATGGCCTGCTGCCCGAATTGCAGGGCGGCGACGAAGTCGGCGTCGGTGCATTCATCGGCCGAGCCTTCGAACATGACGACGTCGGATTCATTGCCGACGTAGAAGATGTCGAGGTCGCTCTGCTCCATCTGGTCGTGGGTCGGGTTCGCGATGAACTGACCGGCGACACGTCCGACGCGGACGGCTCCGATGGGGCCGGCCCAGGGGATGTCCGAGACGAGAAGGGCTGCGGAAGCGCCGTTGGCGGCGAGGATGTCCGAGTCATTCTGGCCATCGGCACTGAGGAGGATGGCCTGGACCTGGACTTCGTTGAACCAGCCCTTGGGGAACAGCGGGCGGATAGGGCGGTCGATGATGCGGGAGGTAAGGATTTCCTTTTCGGAAGGGCGACCCTCGCGCTTGAAGTAACCGCCGGGGAAGCGGCCTGCGGCGGCGGCGCGCTCGCGGTAATCGACGGTGAGAGGGAAGAACTCCTGACCGGGTTTCGCCTTGGTGGCGGCGACCGCCGCGACCAGAACGATGGTTTCGCCGAGTTGAACTGTGACGGATCCGTCTGCCTGTTTGGCGAGTTTCCCGGATTCGATGATGATGGATTGATCGCCAATTTGGGCGACGACTCTTTCAGCCATGGTTACAAGTTAGCCGCTGGCCGAGGGGAACTTCATTCAACTGCCGCTTGGCGGTAGCTGAATGAAATTTCCCAGGTCCAGCGGTCCAAAGTTAATTTGGGGGTCGCGTTGGCGGTCAGCCGGTCCCCCGATTCCGAGACTGGCCGCCCCGGGGTACGAACGGAGGTGCAGGGTCCGGGCGCCGAGCACCTGCCTGTGTCGGGCCCGTTACTACTTTCGGAGGCCGAGTCTCTTGGCTACGTCGGTGTAGCGGCTCGCGTCGATTCGACCAAGGTAGTCGAGAAGACGGCGGCGCTTGCCGACAAGCATCAGGAGCCCGCGGCGGGAGCTGAAATCTTTGGCATTGGCCTTAAGGTGTTCCGAGAGATGGTTGATACGGCGGGTGAGGAGAGCGACCTGCACGTCCGGCGATCCGGTGTCTTTGTCGTGCCGGCTGAATTCCTTGATGCTCTGCGCCTTCGGGACTGCTGTCATACCATTCTTCAATCTGGGTCCAAACGAGATTCGAGAGGGCGGAACCTAGGCGTCCTGTCGGCTCCGTGTAAAGCGAGTTTTAGGATTCAACCGCCCGAAACGACAGAATCCTGGTTCCCGCCCTCCGAATTTCGGCCGGACGACGACAGAAGCGCTGTTCCAGAGCGGGGTTATTCCCAACTGAAGGTGAGCGAGCCGGCTTGGACCCGCGGGGTCTTCAGGGTGACGGCGGTGCCGGAGCGCAGCCGGAAGAACCGGTTGCCCGTTGAGGCTGGGATCGAAACCGTCCTGGCGGTGGTGTTGATCACCGCCGCGGGTTCGACGGCGTAGGGGCCGTTCACCGCCGTGGCGGCCTCGACCATCACGGTCTCCGCGATCGGGTCGAAGGCCGTCCACGCCTTGATGACGCCGGCTCCTTCACCGTTGATCAGCAAGCGGTTGCCGGAGGAGATATCGACGGACGTCCATTCGGCATGCCCCGCGCCGGCACGCTCGTACCAGACCATTCGGAACGGATAAAGTCCTGCCTGGGTGACCACGAAATCGACGGTTTGATTGGCCGGTCCGCCGTTGAGGAAGGACAGCGGGGCGCTGCTTGCCGTGACCGGAGCTTTGCCGGAAGCCACCTTGTAGCCGTCGTCAGTGATGAATCCGAAGCGGTGAACGCCGGCGGGGAGTTCGAGGTACGTCACGATTTCAACCGCAAAATCGCTGTCCCCGTTGCCGGTGTTGTCCGGATCGATGCCCGGAACCATCTCGTCGCCTTCTATCGATCCGCCAACTTCCCCGGTGCGTTTGTTGAAATTGATGACGCTGACGACGGCGTTGGTGTCGACGGCTCGGGGAATGGAGGAACCGGTGGCCAGCTGGGTTTCGGCGCGGTCGAGGCTGTTTTCGAGGGCGCCGCCGTCGAGGGGGGCCTGGACGACGTGGATCATGAAGCCCGGGGTCTTGCCGGTGCCGGAGATGCGAGCGGCGGGATCCAATGCGTGGTAGGACACGGTGAACTGCCAGTCGGTGGAGATGTCCTGCCCGTCGCTGTCTTTGAACTGAACCGTCGCCGAGTTGAGGGCGCCAGACGGCGGGAGGGGCGAGAGGGTGTAGAGCACGGTGGCTCCGTTGGCGTTGGCGGTGACGGTGGCGGGAACCTCGGCTCCGTTGAGGCGAAGCTTCACGGTGGAGACGTTCACCGTGGTGTCGCGGTTTTGCAGCGTCACTTCAATGGAAGGAGTGACGGTGACCACCGTGGAATTCGGAGCGGGGGAGGTGGAGGCGACCGTCGCGCGCTGGACACCGGGGTCGGCTACCGGGACGAGGACGAGGTAATTCAGGTAACGCGAACCGTCGGAGAGGTCCGGCGTGATCTGGCGCAGGCGGAGTGTGGAGAGGTTGTTGAGCCGAAGAACCGCCTTGCGGGTGCCCGAACCGTCGGTGAGCGGCACGTTTCGGAAGACAAACCCCGTACGGGTCCCGAGAAACGAGCCGAGAACGCGAGTTGTCGCATCCGGTTGGGTGTGGTCGCCGGTGACCAGTTCCAGGGCACTTTCGCCGCTGGCGAGATTGGCCACGGATTGGCGGAGGTACACCTCGTAGGTGCCGGAGGGGATGTTGCGGGAGTAGTTCATCCATTCCCCGGTGGCGATGTCACCCACCACGTAATCGTAGATTTCGGCAGCGGCCCCGCCGGCGGCGGTGTACTTCGCCCGTTCCCGATCCAGGCTGCGGGCCATGCGAACCGGGTCGGACTGGCGCCAGGGCGCGTCCTGCGCGCGAGGCACGTCCCGCGTGTCGAAGAAGTCTACTCCCGGGGTGCCGATCTGATTGGCATAGCCGGTGGAATCGGGGCCGGACAACTCAGGCTGGGGCAGGGGTGCGTTGATGAACTGGCCGGAGCTGAAGTTGTAATCTTCCGCCTCAATCACGACGGCGGACGCGCCAAAGGTGTCGAAGGTGATGGCTCGGCTGGAAATGGCTCCGTCGCTGTCGGTGACTTCAAGGGTGGCGGAGTAATCGGTGTTGGCGCTCAGGCCGCCAAGGGCCGCGGTTCGGGTCGAACCGGTGCCGGTCAGGGTCAGACCGTTGGCGGAGGTGAATTTCGTCCCATTCAACGTCACCGCGATCAGGCTGTCGTTCAGTGCCTTGTCGTCCGAGACCTTGAATTCGACCCGGGTCGAGGCGGGCAGGAAGTTCTCCGTATCGCCGGGCCGGATGTCGCTGATTTCCGGCGGGAGATTTCCGGCGGCCGGCGGGGCCCAGACCACGGCGTTGTCATAGACGACCACATAGGGGTCTTCGACCGCGCCCAAGTCGAGGTCCTGGTAGAGGTAAAGAGTGAAATACCCGCTGGTGATGAAGGGGGCGGCGGGGCTGTCGGAACCGTCGGCGAGCACATCGGCGGCCGGGGTGTCGATCACGGTGCGACTCCAGAGCACGGTGTTGTTGGCGGCCTTGTCGAGGATCTGGGCGTTGACGACGACCGAGCCCCCGATCGCGGTGAGGCGAAGGACGAGGGTGATTTCCTCCTGCTTGAGCTCGGCGGTGACGCCATCGTCGGCGACGAAGTACTTGTTGATGCCCTTGGTGATCAGCACGTCCGTGGTGGACTTGGCGAGGCCGTATCCGGCGAGCGAACCGGGCCCACCCGCGCCTTCGGTGGGGATGAAGGCCAGGACGGCGAAGGAATCCTTCGCCCCGCCCTGGACGACATCGACCTGGAAGGTCAACTGCTCGCCATCGACGAGGTCAAAGGGTCGGCTGGTCTTCTGGCTTGCCGAAAAAATTCCGCCGCCGGTCGGTGACTTGGGTTGTTCGAAGCGAAACTGTCCGTTCGATTCGCTGGGGATGCCGAAGCCCGGCACAAAGGTGAAATCGGTCCAGCCCGTCTTCGTATTGTCGCTGAAATCATCCAAGGAGGTTTGGTCGGTGACGAAGACCTCGGCGTTGTCGTAGACGACCAGGTAAGGATCCTCGACGGCGCCCAGGTCCAGGTCCTGATACAGGTAGAGGGTGAAATAGCCGCTCGTGATGAAGGGCGCCGCCGGGCTGTCCGTGCCATCGGCGAGCACGTCGGCGGCCGGGGTGTCGATCACGGTGCGGTCCCAAAGCACGGCGTTATTGGCGGCCTTGTCGAGAATCTGGGCATTGACGATGACCGAGCCGCCTGAGGCGGTCAGACGCAGGACCAGGGTGATGTCCTCCTGCTTGAGTTCGGCGGTGACGCCGTCGTCGGCGACCAAGTACTTGTTGATGCCCTTGGTGATGAGGACATCGGTGATGGATTTGGCGAGGCCATAGCCCGCGAGCGAACCGGGGCCGCCGGCGCCTTCGGTGGGGATGAAGGCCAGCACCGCGAACGAGTCCTTGGCTCCTCCCTGAACGACATCAACGCGCATTTCCAGGGTGCGGCCCTCCTTGAGTTCGAGGGTCTCGGACGTTTTCTGGCTCGCGGAAAAAATGCCGCCGCCGCTGGGTGATTTCGGCTGCTCGAAGCGGAACTGTCCGTTGGATTCGGTGGGGATGCCAAACCCTGGAACGAAGGTGAAATCGGTCCAACCGGACTTGAGGTTGTCGTTGAAGTTGTCGAGGGAACGCGACTGAGCGGGCACGTTCCACAGGAGGGAGAGCAGGAGGATGGCGGCAACCGAGCCGCGCTGGAGCCACGATGTTCCGTTCATACAGGCGAGGGTTCTAACCGGCACTAGGTCCACGGAAACGGTGCGATGGTCAATGCAATTTCCGGCGGAACGCGGATTTCCCAGGAAAACGACGACAACGTGGCGCTGAGGTGGCGATGGGATGTCGGCGGCGTTGCATCGGCGTGATCGCGGTGGACTTGCGTCGGGGAAGGAGGCTGAGCATGGTCCCCGTCCTCGACCCATGAAACCGATCTTGATGGCAGGCTTGGCGATTTTTTTCGCTGCGAGTCCCTTTACCGGCGCTGCCGAACCGACCAGCGGTCCGACGGTGCAGGCGATTCTGGACCGATACATTGATGCCGCGGGTGGGCGCGCCGCTCTTGAGAAACTGAAGACCCGTATCTCCAAGGGAAAGGTGGAGATCACCACCGTTGGACTCAGTGGTGCCGTGGAAGTGAAAGCGAAGATTCCAAACAAGCAGCTCAGTTCGGTGGATTTGGCGGGCTTCGGGGCTGTGCGGGAGGGGTTCGATGGGGTGGTGTCCTGGGCGGACGCACCTGGCATGGGTCTTCGGGAAAAGGACGGTGCCGAATTGGCGCGTGACCAGCGGTCGAAGGTCTTTCCGCGCGAACTGAAGCTCAAGGAAGCCTATGAGCGCATGGAGGCCAAGGGTGCCGCCAAAGTGGCGGGTGCGGATGCCTGGGTGATTGAGGCATCGCCGAAGGGTGGCAAGCCGGACCGGCTCTATTTTGATCAGAAGACCGGCCTGCTGGTGCGGGAGGAATCCACGGTGGAAAGCCCGCTCGGCGAGATGACCTTTCAGATCGACCTGTCCGACTACCGGGATGTCGACGGGGTGAAAGTGCCTTTTCTGGTCAAGATCCCCAAACCCGAGACCATGGGTTTTCAGATCAAGCTGGATGAGGTGAAGCACAACGTGGACGTGTCGGACGCTGAGTTTGGGAAGCCGAAGGATTGATCGGGCCGCGGTCAGGTCCTTGTGCTGGGACTGGTGTCGAGCGGCGATGCGGTGAGTGGGCGGTTTCGTGGGGCGGGAGACAGGCGGTTGCCGTGTGTGGCAAAGACATCCCAAGGCGAGCGCTGAGACGGATGCTTTTTGCCAAAAAACGGTTGCCAGGGAGCAGGGGTTGGAGGTAGCCAGAGCCACTCCTTCCCGAAGTTCTGGGTGCATCAAACCCAGCGATGGCGCGATATCGCCATGCATTGTCATGGGGGCGTTGGCTTTCAGAACTGCGGGGAGAGCATCCGTTCCAAACCCGTCAGGGCTAAACTCAACAGCAGGACGCACCGCATGAGATTATTCGATTCGTTGCCCGCCATCGGCATTGCATTGATGGCAGGCCAGGCCTTTGGGCAGTCGGCACTTCCAGGAAAACCGGAGGAAAACGGGGTCCGCCCCGTCTCGGACACGATCTACGTCAACACGTCCGATCTTCTGAACAATACCCAGACCGAAAGCCTGGGCGTTGCCATTGCGCGCAACGGCAATGTGATCGTGGGGTGGGAAGACGACGGCGATGGACTCAACAACCTCGCTGGCGTCTGGACCTTGCTCAGCGACACGGGTGCGTTGATCACCCCGGACACCGAAATCACCTCCAAGGCTCCAGACACCACGGGCCAGACGGTGACCACCAAGTTTCTTTCCTATTTTCGGCCCGACAAGACTCCCATCCCGGGCGGCACCGGATGGGGACCCAAGCTGAAGGCCAACCCCTTCGGCGATGGCATCGGCATGGGCACCACAGGCTACGATCTCGGCCTGGAGATTCCGGAGTTGCTCGCGGACTACAATGGCGAGAACGGTGACTATCCGGCCGTTCAGTTGCTCAACAACGACGGAACACCCATCTCCATCGTCATGGGCGTACCCCCCGCCTACCACCAGCGCGAGGGCAGCATCCGAATCGGCGACTGGAACTACCTCTCGACCGGCAACATCGTGGTGGTTGGCGAAAGCCGGCAGGGCGCGGATCTGGTGGACCTCTACGGGGGTGAATCCGCCCAGAACCACGTGATCGTGCGGGTGGTTTCGCCGACGGGCACTGAAATCAAGGCAACCCAACTGGCCAGCGCGACGGCGACGAAGACCGAAATGTGGCATGGCGTTGGCGTCACCAAGAACGGGTTTGCCGTTCGATTCTCGGACAACGGTCCGGGAGCCATCCGCCTCTTCAGCAACGACGGCACACCGGTTTCGACCAATATCAACCTGGGCGATCTGACCGGGCAGCCGATCGCGGCCGGCGGCGGGCGCGGTGACGGCGTCGGATTCCACGGCAACGGCAACGATGCCTACGCCTCGGTGGCCATTGGCAAGGACGGCGACGGCATCAACCGCGTCTGGGTGAGCGTCATCAACACCAACGGCACGGTTCGCTGGAGCAAGAGCGTCGCGGATGACCTGGAGTTGGTCGCCCCGGGACGTTGCGACGTCGGCATCGATGCCCTCGGCCGGGTGGCCGTGGTGTTCGACGACGCCGCGGGCACGGGTGGCAACGCGAAGATCATCATGGGTCGCGTCTTTGACGCCCAGGGCACTCCGCTGGGCAAGACCTTCTACGTCAGCGAAAAGGAACTGCCTGACGCCGCGACGCTCGAAGCGCGCAATCCTCGGGTCGCCTTCCGCAACGACACCATCGCGGTGACCTGGGAAAGCCAGAACATCGAACCCGGCACCCGGGTGGTGGCCGTCCGCCAGTTCGTGATCCCGGTGAAACCCGGTAGCATCGAGTCGGTCGGGCTGACCCGCGTTGTTCCCGACACCGTGGTCATCAACCAGAATCAGGATGCGCTCGGCAATTGGGAACCCTACACGTCCGTTCTCGGCACCAGCACCTTCCTGATCGAGGCCAATGCCTTCGCGCAGGACTCGGCTGAATTTCAACGCTACGTCGTGGCCCTCCAACCTGCGGCCGGTGGCGCCATGAAACTGGCTGAAGGTTTCTTCGCCGACAACGGCACGCCGTTCCGCGGCCAGATCAACGCCTCCCGTCAGAACGGAAACCCCGGCCGCGTGGCGGGCGACACCCGTCCGGGCGCGGTGAACTTCATCGTGGGTGGCGAGGCCTCGCCGCATCTCTACCCGGAGTTCGGCTCCGACAATCGCTGGACCACCGGGTTCGACCGGCTCAGTGATGGACGCTACGGCACGGTGCAGACGTTCAAGATCGATCCGGCCACGCTGACGCAGACCATGTTGAGCAAGGCTCAGGATTCGGCGACGGGTCGCACCACCTCGGGCGGCGCTCCGGGTAACCAGATCTCCCGGTTTGGTGGAGACGTCGTCGGCCTGAGCGATGGCAACTTCGCCTCGGTAGTGGAGGATCGTTCTCTGGTGTTCCGGACGGATGGCAATGCAGCCGTTGCCACAATCTTCGCGCCGGATGGCACCGTCGTGAAGGACAGCTTCAAAGTGGCCGATGGCGACCTCTGGGCCAACGTGGCGGCGTTCAACGGCGGCTTCGCAGTTCGCGTTGCTGGCAAGTTGTATTTCTTCAACAACGCGGGCGTTCCTCAGGGCGATCCCGTGGATCAGGCCACCTCCGGTGAGTCCTTCGACCCCGGTCGTGGCGACGGAACCCGCCTGGCTGGTCACATCAACTCGCCCTACGTCTACCTGGTGGGTCGCGTGGTCGGATCGACCTCGGTTCGCGTGGCGATTTGGGACGGGCGCACCCGCGCCTTCGTGGTGGCGGCGGATGTGAGCGAGAGTGGCTTCCGGGCTGACGCCGACCGCGCCCATGCGGGTGTCGACGCGTTGAACCGCTTCGTGGTGGGCTGGGTCAGCCGCCCCGAGGGTTACGAACAGCAGGTGATCGCGGCCCGTGTGCTGCGCTTCGATGAAGCGACCAAGACGGTCATCCCGCTGACGTCGAGCTTCCTCCCGTTCGTCAACAGCGCGCCTCAGGGTGGCATCCGCAGCCTGGGCATGAGCGTGGCCACGACCACCAAGCAGATCCTGGTCGCCGCCAAGGGTGAGATCAACCTGCAGAACCAGCCTGCGCAGGGCGCCAACTCCCCGCGCGAGATCAACTTCTACACGGTGATCTCGCATCCGGCACCGGCGGAAGACCCGACGACGCCCGTCGGTGGCGGCGTGACCGACGTTCGCGTGGCGGTCACCCGTTCGGGCGGCAACCTGACCATCACGTCGACCCCGAGCCCGCTTCCCGCTGGCTGGGTTCTCCAACTCGGGCCGAGCGTCAAAGGTCCGTGGGTG
>CAUJJW010000330.1 GCA_963205105.1 Verrucomicrobiota bacterium
CCATCCCAGCCTGGGTCGAAGGCCCAGGAAGCGTTGCCCCGAAATCTGATGAGGGCTGAAGGCCCGACCCATCGGTGGAACGGGCTTTCAGCCCTCGGATTTCCGTGAAACCGCGGACCTGGGCCGTTGGCCCAGGCTGAGATAGGACGGGCCTTCAGCCCTTGCATTCCGGGGAAATCGTTCACCTGGGGCGTTTCCCCAGGCTGGTATGTTGCGGGCCGTTGGCCCTACCGAGGAACCTCCCCCTCGTCATCGTACTCCTACTCCTAATCGTAATCCCCCCGGCTCCCCCGGTTCATGGTCCGTGAGCAGGTCGATTTCGAACAGAGAGCTACCCCTGCAGCGCCAAACCCACCGGTAACGTGTCGCCGATCGCACGGGCTTCGTCGGCACCTTCCAGGACCGATACTTCCCGGACCATCCTAGCCCACGAGGTCGGGCCGTCCGCCGTTCCCAGAACCCCCAGCACCCGCTCACGCGCCGCGTCGCTCAGGTCCAACGCGCGATCGCCTGTCCGACGCGCGATCTGCGCCATCGCGAACAATGCCCCATCGACGCCCCGCGCTTGGGCAGCTTCCAACCCTGCCAGCCAGGTTTCGGCCACCTGAGGCGTCACGGTCTGGTGGGCGCTTCCATACAATGGGATCCTGGATCCCAGCCGTCCCAAGGCCCAAGCCCAGGGACCACCAGCTCCGGCGTGATCGAGAAGTTGAGCGGCCAACCAGCCGCCGAATTCCTCTTTGACCGCGGCATCCAAGTGCTCGAGCGACGCCCCCAAGCGTACCATCTCATGCAGACCCTCCGGTTGGACGCCCTTGGGTCGTCCCAGATGTTTCGGGTAGTCCGGCGCCAACGCCGAGGCCAGGTGCGGCTTCAGGAAACCCCAGATCTCGAGCTGACGCTCTGCGGACAAACCGCCGGCGATGCGGCGCCAAGCCACCCAAAACTCGGTCCAAACCGGACGTTCCTTGCCAAAATGCACGACCTCCGAGAACAGCCCCGCCATCTGTTCGCAGCGCCAGTCGTCCACTGGGTAACCCCATCCCGGTCGCAACGCATACCCGCACAGCTGGAAGAAAACCCTCTCATGCTCGGCGGACCGCCGTCGCCGGGTTGCTCCGGCGAATGCCACGCCCCACAACTCCCGCAGCACGGGCAGTCGCCACTCGGACCGCGGCCCCAGCGAACGTTCCAGGCCGATCAACAGTTGCTTCGCCGTCTTCGAAGCAGTCGCCGCGTCGCCCGCGGGTGATCGACCCCGCGGCGGGAACACTCCCTCCACCGCCTGACGCGCCTCGTCCCAATGACGCGGCATGGGTTCGACTTCACCGGGCGCCTGAACCCCACCGGTCGATGGACCGCGCAGTTCGAATTCCAGCCGCCAGCGTTCATCGGAGTCGTCGGAGACGCACCAGAGTTCCAGCGTGCCAATCTCCGTCAGCGTGGCCCGCAAATGAACGGTCGCCGTCCCGGCCTTCGCCCCGGCGCTACGAAGGACCGCATGCAACGGCGACAATGGTGTCCATTCGTCCTCAACCCGCACCACCGCACCGGCGGTGTCCACGCGGTCCGAAGTGCTGGTGAACAAGGGAAACTGCACCGGACGACCCAGCATCAGGCGGAAGGTGCGCCCGCCCAGTTCGCTGGTGGTGCCCTCCTCCATCCCGCGCGGAATGACGCAGAGCGCCGAACGCCCGCCGCCAGCGCCCGCATCGAGTCCCACATACACCGCGTGGGAGGCGCCACCCGTCACCCTTTGGGCCAGTCCGCGCCGGGCCAGCCCGTGACAGACCGCGCCCCGTGCCACCGCCAGGTCCAGCGAATCCACCGACAGGTTCCGGATCGGCGGCGCATCGCGCCACCAGCCAGAAACCACCTCCAACAAACGCTCCGCGATGCGTGCCGACCGAAACACCCCGCCGTTGAGCAGGATCGCGTCCGGCCGCGGCAATCCGGGTCCCACCGCGTCGCCATCTCCCTGACTCCCCGTAAGCGCCGCCCAGCCAGCCGCCCGATGCGCGGCCAGGAAACCGGCCAGTTGCCGGGGAATCGAAGGGTCCTGGGCATACGGCAAACCAACCTCCTGCAAGGCGAGCCGTGCGGTGCGCCGGGGCGTGTCTTCGGATCCGCAGGGGGCCAGGAACCCGTCCAGGACCGTCCGCACCACGTCCTCGCGCGTCAACCGCGCCGTCAGCGAACCGCCCATCAGGGCGCTGCCTGAACCGGCGACCGCGACACGGCACTCCTCCGCGGTTCCCTCGCCCAGCAAGGTTTCCTTCGCCTCCCGACATGCTTGCACCCATTGCGACCACTGGCCCGCGCTCAACCGCCGGCCGCCGGAGACCACGCGCTCTTCAGCCTGCCGCGCCAACGCCATGTCCATGTTGTCGCCGCCCAACATGAGGTGCTCGCCCACCGCGATGCGCCGGAAGGACGGCCCGGTTTCAGAACGGCCCACTTCCACCAGGGTGAAGTCCGTCGTGCCACCACCCACATCCACGACCAGGATCAACCGCACGCCGTCCAGCAAGGCCGCCACTTGGTCACGATGGCACCACACGAACGATTCGAACGCCGCCTGCGGCTCTTCCACCAGGGTGAAGCCGCTCAGACCGGCGTCGCGGGCGGCATCGACGGTCAACGACCGGGCCACCGCGTCGAACGAGGCCGGAACGGTGATCACCACGTCCTGCGCCGCCAACGGCGCGTCGGGATGCGCCTGATCCCATGCCCGCGCGAGGTGCTTGAGAAAACGAGCGGAAGCTTCCACCGGCGATACCCGGGGAACACCCGCCGCGGCGCCCCACGGCAGAATCCGCCCCGCCCGATCCACTGCGGCATGGCACAACCAGCTCTTGGCCGACACCACCAGCCGTCCCGGAACACGCGCACCGTGCCAGCGCGCCAATTCCCCCACCACCTCGGAGGGCGCTTCATCCCAGGGCAACGCCAGCGCGCCCGGCGGGAATTCCTGGGCGTCCGGCAGGTAGAGGCACGATGGCAGGGTCGGGCGCGTGTCGGTCTGGCCCAGGCGCACCAACTGCGGGATTCCAAAATCCTCCACCACGGGCTCACCCGCCCGCGTCAGATCCACGAACGCCACCGCACAGTTGGCCGTCCCCAGATCGATCCCTACCAGGAATCGCGCGTCGTTCACGAGGCAACCTGCGCTTCGTCGCCTTGCATGCGCACGCTCCGTTCCAGCTTCCACCGTCCCGGACCGCCGCGTTCCACGCAGCGGACTTCCAGCATGCCGAGTTCGGTCACCGCCGCCTGGATGTGGACCGGGAGCAATTGACCCTCACGTCCGGGCTCAGCCGACAGGCAGGTCTCGATGGGGGCCAGTTCCTCGAAGGCATCGCTGGAATCGGCGTCGTCCAGCAACTCCCCCACCCGATCGTCGCGCCGCACCGAGGACGCGAAGAAGCGGAACCGCGTGGGTTCGCCCACCACCAACGCGAATTCCTGCGGCGGAACATCCGCCTCCGTGCCTTCCTCCATGCCAAAGGGCGCCACGCACAACGCCCGAACGGGAGGCTCAAAACCCGGAACAGCCGGCATGGGAGACTCCACCCCGACGTAGTACGCCCGCGCCGTGCCACCACGAATCCGGATGCCGTGACCGCGCCGGACCCAGCCATAGTAGGCCGCCCCGCAGGCGACCGACAGATCGAGATCCGCGCCTTCCTGTTCCTTCACCGGCTGCCCGCCGTCGGCGACCAGCCACTCGTTCAACACCGACAACAGCCGTTGCTTCAGCACGGTGGCCTTGAACACACCCCCGTTGAACAGCACCGATGTCGGATGGATAAAACTCCGACCGGCCAGCGCCACGGGCGCGTGCTCCGACGCAGCGAGGGCGCGGGCTTGTCGGGTCAAAAAGCCGGCGAGATGGCGGGTGATGCCTGCATCCTGCGCGTAGGGCAACGCCACCTGCGTCAGTCCCGTGCGCCGTGCGGTTTTCGGCAGCTCGGTGACGGGCACAACCGGGAAGAAACCGTCGGTCAACACCCGGGTCAGTTCGTCCCGCTGAAGGTCCACCTGGATCGAACCACCCATCAACGCCGATCCACGGCTCGGCACCGCGATGGGCACCCGGGCCAGGCTTGAATCCGTGAACAGAGCCTCCTTCGCCTGCCGAGCCCCGTACGCCAACGATGCAAATTGCCAGGCGTCCAAGCGCTTCCCCGACGCCGCCAATCCCTGGTTCAAGGTGTGCGCCAGCGCCAGATCCATGTTGTCGCCACCCAGCAGGATGTGATCGCCCACCGCCAAGCGGGTGAGCTGAAGGTCCCCACCCTGCTCGGTCACCGCGATCAGCGAGAAATCCGTGGTGCCCCCGCCAACGTCGACCACGAGGATCACATCGCCCACTTTGAGTTCCTTGCGGAACCGCGGCCCCATCCGTTCCAGCCAGGCGTAGAGCGCCGCCTGCGGTTCCTCGAGAAGCGTCACCTGCGGCAATCCCGCCTTGCGCGCGGCGTCCACCGTCAATTCCCGCGCCGCCGCATCGAAGGAAGCGGGGACGGTGAGGATCACTTCCTGGTCCGCGATCGATTCCTCCACGCCCGCAGCGCGCAAGCGGTTGTTTCCGACCGCCACCAAGTGGCGCAGGTACTGGGCGGAGGCCTCCACCGGGGACACCCGTTCCACCTCCGCCGGCGCCTGCCAGGGCAGCAACGGTCCGGTGCGATCCACCCCGGCGTGGCAGAGCCAGCTCTTGGCCGACGACACCAGCCGGGTCGGCACGTTCACTCCGTGACGGCGCGCCAGTTCACCCACCACGGTGGTGGGATTCGAATCCCACGGCAGGGAAACGCCGCCTGCTGGGAATTCGGACGGACTGGGCAGGTACAGGAACGACGGGAGCAGCGAGCGCTCCTCCAGGGTTCCCACGGCAGTGAGTTGAGGAATGAGCACCGCGCGATCCGACGGAGCGGGCGTCTGGTCGTCTCCCAGGGAGAGGTCATGCAGCGACAACGCGCAATGCGTGGTCCCGAGGTCAATGCCGACAGCGTAACGGGCCATGATCTTCGACTTAGGAAAGTTCCACTTCGGCCGCCGCCAACACCCGCGGGTCGAGGGCCTCGGACACCGCCGGGAAGCGGATGCCTCGCACCACCCAACCCGGATGGCGGAGCGTGCCGCGGAAGGGCGGTTGACCCGCGACGTTGCCGGTCAAACGAATGCGCTGCGCGTCAAACCCTGCCGGCACCGACATCGAGGAACCCTCCGGTTCACGCACCGCAGGTTCGAGGTCCAATCCCTGCTGCAGCACCCGCCGGCATCCGGCGTGCACCACCCGCGCGGCGGCCGCGACGTCCGCATCCGAAAAGCCCGTGACCTCCTGTTGCAGAAAATCCACCAGGCGCCCCTCGCGTTGCAGCGCCGCCAGCATGGTCAACGCCGAGGCATGCAACCGCTCGGGCGGCAACGCGGCAGCCACCGGGGGAGCCGGAGCCGGAACAGGTGCCGGAACAGGCGGCGTCACCGCGACCACCGGCGCGGAATCCTTCAGCTCACGCTCGGCGGCCTCGGCGGTCACCAACCGCCGCGCGTACGCACCATCCATGAACACACGCCACGCCAGCTTCCAGCGCGCACCCAACGACATGTCCTCCGTCGACGTCCGATCCATTTCGGAGATCCTAGGCGGACCGCACCACCGTGGCCAGTGCGCCATCGACGTCCATAATGCCGATTGAAATCCTCAAAAGCCGGCCTACTCTCACCGAGTCCTAGATCCCCAAAACCATGAAATCATTTCTCTCCATTCTCGGCGTCGTTCTCGCCCTCGGCCTCTCCGACTCCGTTCGCGCCGAGGAAGCTGAAAAGGAAATCAAGGGCGAAGGCCTTTGCCTGAAGTGCGAACTCAAGAAGGCCGACAAGTGCACCAACGCGATCCGCGTGAAAGGCAAGGACGGCAAGGAAACGCTGTACGTGCTCGAAGCCAATGACGTCAGCAACGCGTTCCACAAGAACGTCTGCAGCGCCGTCATCAAGGTGGTCGCCAAGGGCAAGGTCAAGAAGGACGGCGACAAGAACATCCTCGTCGCCTCCAAGATCGAGAAGGACGACTCCAAGTAGTCGCTCACGCCGGCCTGCGGGCCACGATCCCCGTTTTCGAAAAACCGCCGACTCCCCCCGGAGTTGGCGGTTTTTGTTATGTTCTCAAACTTCCACGAAGAACGGGTTCGCCCGCTTCTGCTCCTCCACCGTGGTCAGCGGTCCGTGGCCCGGACACATTAAGGTGGCCCCCGGCAGACTGAAAATCTGTTCGCGGATCGCCTTCCGGGTGGGCCCTCCCTTGCCGGGAGCCCCACCGATCGAACCGGCAAAGACCGCGTCGCCCACCACCGCCACGTCGGGCGCGTGGCTGGGGAACCCGCCCACCACGTAGGTCATTCCGTCTTCCGCATGGCCAGGGGTCTCGCGGTTCGAAATGCGCAACGCCCCCAACCCGATGACTTCACCGGGCCGGTTCCGAAGCTGGGCCGGCGCGGATTTCGCCTGGGTGTGCAGGTGCAGTTGCGGATAGCGCTCGCGGATCGGCTCCAGCGCCGCCACGTGATCCCCATGGGTGTGGGTGATGAACAGATGCTTCAGCTGCAGCTTCTCAGAATCGAGGATGGCGAAGATGGGTGCCGCGTCGAATCCAGTGTCGAAGAGCGCCGCTTCGCGGGTCGCATCATCCCATACCAGGAAGGCGTTGACGGTCATTCCGTTGCCTTCCGTGGTGATCACTCGCAAGTGCCGCCAGACCGCCACCTCGACCGGCTTCGGCGCCCAACCTTCGGTCAGTTGTCGCAACTTGGTGCCCGACAAATCCAAACAACGCGCGATGCCATCCCAATCCAAGCCGGCCGGAGCCACTCCGGATTGTTCAAAGGCGGTGAGCGCCTCCAGTGAGATCCTGCCGGCGTTCGCGGAATCCACCGCAGGCACGTCGAGCATCAATCGGGCCTTGCGAACGACATCACCCGCGTGGTCTTCGAGGTTCATGGCGATGATTTTAACGAGCCGGCCCGCCCGGGTCCACCGTCCACCTTCCAGGCTGACACCCGGCACTTCCACCGGTTGCCCGTGAACCACCCGCTTGGCAGCCTCACCCCGTGCGCCGACCCGTCCTCGCCGTTGTTTGGTTCCTGCTCTTCCTCACACCCTCCGCGCTGTGGGCCGCCCCTCCCCGGAAGGCAAACGCCGACGTCCCCTCCCCCCACGAGATCCACCACGCCCACGTCTTCGCCTCCCCGGAAGCCAACGACGTCCGAGCCATCGCCATCGCCAGCAACCCCGGAAGTACCGAAACTTTGGCCGCTGCTTCCGCCGCCGGCGTCCACTTGCGGACCACGCCGGAGTCCGGCTGGCACACATCCCCCGAACTCTCCGCTCTCGCCCCGGCATTCGCCGTGACGGCCACCCCTGGCGGCGGCTTCTGGATCGGTGCCTGGAACGGATTGCATCGGTTGGAAGGACCACACCCGGTTCGTACCGAACCAATCCCGGGGCCGATCGTCGCCGTGGGGGTTGCCGGCGACGGATCCGTGCTGGCCGGCGGGCCCAACGGCTACTTCCGGGTGAGCACTGACGGTGTCCAATCCTTGAACCTTCCCGCCACCCGCTACCTCGCCCGCATCGTGCAGGGCCCGGACCGCGCCTGGTGGCTGGCCACCGGCATGGGGGTGTTTCGCTGGGACGGATCGGAGGGTGACTATCTCCGCGGACAGGCCGACCAGGACAGTTTCGCCACCCGCGCCATCGCTTTCGACGACCGACAACGCGCCTGGGTCGCGAGCCTCGGAGGGCTTCAGGTGTTTGAGGGCCATCGGCTCCATCGACGCGTTGAACCCCGTGACGGCCAGCCATCGGGCGACGCGCGTGCCGTGGTCAGCGGTCCGGACGGCAGGATCTGGGTCGGCACCTCACGGGGCATTGCCCGCGCTTCGAATGCAGGCTGGGAGATTCGGTCGGGGCGACGCTGGCTGGTTCACGACGAAGTGCGCGACCTCGCCTTTGACCGGGAAGGCACCGCCTGGATCGCCACCGCGGGCGGCATCAGTTCGCTGCGTCGCGAGACCCTGTCGCTGGAAGACAAGGCGGCCCGCTTCCATGCTGTGCTCGAAGCCCGCCACGTGCGCCCTCCGGGCATCGTTGAGAAATGCCAACTGCGCACCCCCGGTGACCTCACCACCTGGGCGCCCACCGACGACGACAACGATGGCGGGTACACCGCACTGGCGCTGGCGATGGAGTCGTATCGATACGCGGTCACCCGGGATCCGAAGGCTCTCGCGGCGGCGCGCCGGGCGTTTGCGGCGTGCGAACTTCTCCGGGAAGTCTCGGGGATTCCCGGATTCGTGGCCCGGACCGTCGTTCCCAGGGACTGGACCGAGGTCCATGACCCGAATGAGACGTTGTCGGAGCCGGCCTGGGCGGAATCGCAGGCGGGCGATCCCCGCAACAAACGCGTGCCCGTTCGATGGCGTCCGTCGGCGGATGGCCGCTGGCTTTGGAAAGGCGACACGAGCAGCGACGAAATCACCGCGCATTTCTTCGGCTACCTGGTGTTCCACCAATGCGCGGCGGACGCTGAGGACAAGGCTCGACTACGGGACCACGTCGTGAAGATCGCCGACCACCTGCTTCAGAACGGGTATGTGTTGCGCGATCAGGATGGGAAACCGACCCGCTGGGGCATTTGGGCGCCGGAACGCCTCAACCATGATCCGGACTGGGAAATGGAACGTGGGATCAACTCAGTGGAGATCCTGTCCTTCCTGAAGCTCGCCCATCATCTCTCGGGTGACGAACGCTTCCACCAAGCCTACCAAAGCCTGATCCGGGAACACGGCTACGACCGGAACGTGCTGGACGCACCCAATCTCAACCCGGCCTGGCGCACCTACATCGACATGGAACTGCTGGCTTTCGCCTACCCGGCGCTCCTGAACCTGGAGACCGAGCCCCGATTGCGGCGCGTCTATCAGGCGTCGTTCGAACGCTGGCATCAGGCGGTCCAGGCGGACGGCAACCCGTTCTTCGAGTTCTTGTAC
>CAUJJW010000331.1 GCA_963205105.1 Verrucomicrobiota bacterium
CCTCCCGGCGCTGCATGGGAATATCGAGAATGCAGTTGGCAGCCATCAGGGAGAGATCGCCGGTGCGGGCCGCGGTGACGGTCTGGAGAAACCGGGCCCGGGTGTACATGCGGTTGTTGACCCGGATCTGCGACTGTTGCCCCCCATCCTGGAGCTTGCCGATGGTGAAACCGTCGGCGGTCAACTGCGGCGCCTGCTGAAGCCGGCCACCGACCGCGTACAGGTGGATTTCGACGACGAACGATTCTCCGACATAGACCTCCCGTTCGGGAACCACCAGGCGGAGGAAGGCGGCCTGGTCGAGGCCGTCATTGCGGGCAGCCCTGGGGTCGCTGGCGGCCACCACCGTGAGCTTCAGGGGCGCCGCCTGGAAACGCTGCCGGCCGATCATCGCCCAGATGGGGCCGATGGCGTACTCCCCGGTTTTGGTGGCGGTCACGCTGTAGACCGATTCGGCGATGATCGATTGCCGACCATTCTGAAAGGTGTAACTCACCCCGTTTCCTGACTTGGCGAAGCGCAGGCCGTTGACTTCCGGTATTTGGGGAACGTCCTGATCGGAACCCCCTTCCAGGATCACCTTCAAGACAGCGCTGTCACCGAGGGCGAGGGTTTCGCGATCGAGTGTGGCCTGGACCGAGGCGGCGAAACCGGCGAGGCCGAACGCTGGCCCCAGGAGGAGGAGGACGGCGACCACCGGTGCCCAGCACCAGCGCCATCCAAGACGTGGACGTCCGGTGGCCGGGACGCTTGTCGGGACCCTGGGCAAATGGAGGGAACCGGGGGTCATTACCAGTCCTTGAGGCTCCTCGGGCGGGAGCGTTTTTTCTCCAGGGGCATGAGTTTCTCCTCGCCCTTGGCGGCATCCAGCAGTCGGAACGCCTGTTGTGGCGACATGTCGCCCGGTGGCGTTGGCTCACCGGCCTGGGAACTGTCGGCGTTTTGGGCGGTCTTCTCACCCGGCTTTTCGGCGTCGGGCTTGCCCTCCTGGGACGATTTCGAGGCCTGATCCTTTTGTTCGCCGGGATCCTGCGAAGGCTGATTGTCGGAGTCCGGGCTTTCCTGGGGGTCTTGGGAATCCTGGTCCTGATCCTGAGGCTTTTGTTGATCCTTGGACTGGCCGTCCTGGGGCTGCGATTGGTCCTTGGACTTATCCTTGGGGTCTTGTTTTGAGGAGTCGGATTGGTTCTGGTTCTTTTGCTCGTCCTTATTTTCGTCCTTCTTGTCACCCTGGGACTGTTGCTGCTGCGGATCCTGTTGTTGTTTCAGGTCCTCCAGGCGCTGGCGGACGAACTCGAGGTTGTGCTGGGCATTGGTGTGGGTGGGCGCCAGTTGGACGGCGGCTTCGAAGCACTTTAACGACTGTTCCCAGGCCTGTTGTCGGGCGGTGGGGTCGGCACCTTTCTCGCCGATTTGGAACTGGGTGTTGCCGAGATTGTAGAACGCGTCGGATTGGAGTCGGAGGTCCGTGGACGCGAGCGAGTCCTGGAAGTGCTTGGCTGCGGAATCCAGGTCTCCAGCCCGGTAGGCCGCGGCGCCCGCGTTGAAGCGGAGACGTGGATCGGCGGGCTTCTCCTTGGCGAGCCTCTCGAATTCGGCCTGCGCGGCGGGGTAATCGGCTTCGCGGTAGCGTCGGAGCGCCGAACCCGGGGATGCCAGGGCGGAAGCGGGTGCGAATGTGAGCAGCGCCAGGGTGCCCAGGGCCACGAGCGTCGCGAGCGACGAGGTGGGTGAAGGCGATGACAATGTGGGGTGGGCGTGGCGGCTGGCGCGGAGGCGATTGCCAACGCGGGCGCGTTCCGGGAAGAGGGCTTCCCATCCGAGGAAGAGGATGGCGAGGGCGAGCGGGAACTGGAATCGCTCGAGGAATTGTTCCATCAGTCGGGCCTCGATATCCGAGCGGGGGAGGGGTTCGAGGGCGCGGGTGTAGAGCTCGCTCATGGCGCGGGGTCCCTGGAGCGGGAGGTAGAGTCCGCCGGTCTGCGTGGCGACCTGGCGGAGCAGGGATTCGTTGAGGGAAGATTTCACGGCGTTGCCCTGGGAATCCTTGAGATAAGTGGTGGCGCCCTGGGCGTCGCGCAAGCGGATGATCTCACCCTTGGGCGAGCCGACACCGACGGTGTAGATCCGGAGGCCTTTGGATTCGGCGCGCTTGGCGGCGTCGAGAGCTCCAGCTTCATGTTCCTCGCCGTCGGTGAAGAGGACGAGCACCCGGACGTTCTGGCGTTCCTCGCTGAAAGCCTCCAGGGCTGTGTGGATGGCGGGTCCGATGGCGGTGCCCCCCTGTTGAATGACGCCGGTGTCGAGGGCTTCGACGCTTTGCCGGAACGCCTCGAAATCGATGGTGAGCGGGCACTGGAGAAACGCGCCACCGGCAAAGGCGACCAGTCCGACGCGATCGGTTTTCGCGAGCTTGGCGAGGTCGAGGGCGGCGAGTTTGGCGCGTTGAAGCCGGGAGATGTTGGGGCCGACGTCCTCGGCGAGCATGCTGCGCGAGGTGTCGATGCCGATGAGGATGTCGAGACCGCGCTGGTTGACTTCGACCATGCCGGCGCCGAAACGGGGACGGGCGAGGGCGAAGAGAAGGAGGGTGATGCCGAGGATCAGGAGGGTGGCGCGGGCGGTGGCGCGGCGGGGCGAGATGCCCAGGGTCAGGGATTCCTGGAGGCGCTTGGGGACGAACAAGGTGATGAGCCGTTTGCGGGTGCGCCAGGACCATGCGAAGCCCAGGGCCAACACCGGGATGGCGATCAGGGCGACGATGAGCAGGCTGGGATGGGCGAAGGTCATGGGAGTTTCCGCCAGACCGTGTGTCCGAGGACGAGTTCGAGAAGGAGTAGGATCAACCCTGGCACGGCGAACCAGCCGAACACTTCGTCGTAACGCTGGAACTTCCGCACCTCGGCCTCGGAACGTTCCAGTTGGTCGATCTCATCATAGATGCTCCGCAGGGTTTCCGTGCTGACCGCGCGAAAGTATTTGCCCCCGGTTCGCTCCGCAATCCGGCCGAGCAGTTCTTCGTCGATGTTGACCTCCATGGGGACGTAACGGGTCTGGCCGAAGACGTCGGTCTGGGGATACGGGGCCACACCGCGGGTGCCGACGCCGATGGTGTAGATCTTGACCTTGAGAGCTTCGGCGGCTTCGGCGGCGGTCATGGGCGGAACCTTGCCGGCGTTGTTCTGCCCGTCGGTCATCAGGATGATGATGCGGCTCTTGGAGGGGAGTTCGCGCAGACGGTTGAGGCCCGCGGCGATGCCCGAACCGATCGCGGTTCCATCCTCGATCAAACCGAGGCGCAATTGCTCGAGGCGTTGGAGAAGGAACGAATGATCCAGGGTGAGCGGGGCGGCGACGTAGGCATTGCCGGCAAAGGCAACGATGCCGATCCGGTCGTTGGCCCGGCCGTCAATGAAGCGGCGAAGCACGTCCTTGGCGGCGGTGACGCGGTTGGCGCGGCGTCCGCCGATCTCAAAATCCTCGGCGGCCATGCTCATGGAGAAATCGACAGCGACGACGATATCGATGCCGCTGGCCTTGATGGTGACTTGGCCTTCGCCGATGCGTGGGCGGGCGAGGGCCACGATGAGAAAGGCCAGGGCGAGCCAACGCATGCGGCGCAGGATGATGCCCGCGTAGGATTGGCGCAGGGAGGCGACGCCGTGAACCAGTTGGATGGACGAATAGAGGAACGCTGGATCACGCGCGCGGCGGCGGCGGACGATGCCTGCAACGGGAAGGAGGAGCAGGAGCAACAGCCACCATGGATGGGCGAAACTCATGCCTGGGTGGAGGTCGGTGCCGAAGCTCCCGTGGCGGGTTCAACGGGCATTGGAGGTGGAACGGTGTCTTCGACCACCCGCACGGCCACGCGGTGAATTTCGCGAAGTTCGGGTTCGGTGGGGTCGTACTTGGCGAATTTCACGAAGTCGCAACGGGTCAGGAACTCCCGGATCTGTTGCTGAATGGACTCCGAAAGGCCTTCCTGGGTTCGAAGTTCGGCGAGGAACTCCTCGGTGGTGCGGTCGGGGGCGTTCCAGCCGAACCGACCCTCCAGATAATCACGGAGGGCGGAGGAAACCTCGGTGCAGAACGGGCCGGGATCGCCGATGAGCGAGAGTGCCGCTTCGAGCCGGCGGCGGGC
The DNA here is from genome assembly GCA_963205105.1 of Verrucomicrobiota bacterium. Taxonomy (GTDB): domain Bacteria; phylum Verrucomicrobiota; class Verrucomicrobiia; order Limisphaerales; family CAIMTB01; genus CAIMTB01. Next base: position 4,145 of record CAUJJW010000331.1, read on the forward strand.
CCGTTCGTGGGGAGGGATGAGAGGTGGCGGCGGCGGGCCCTCCTGGGCGCGACGCTGGCGTCGGCGCCACCACCAGCGGGCGAGAAAGGCGGCAGCGGCGAGGAGCGCGACGAGGGTTCCCCAAAAAAGCAGTTGAGCCGCCAGAGACGTGACCGGCACGGGCCCGGCAATGTCGCGGAGTCCCTCCGGGGCGTTGGTGGCGAGGATGGACGTGGGGGCGTTGGTCATCGTTCAGCCGCGAAGCCGGCGTTTCTCGCGGGTTTCAAAGAACTTGGCGAGAGCCTTTGCGTACGGTTGATCCGTGCGGAGCTGGATGAAATCGACCATGGCCGCCCGGAACAGCTTCTCCAGCTCGCGCTGAGTCCGTCGCTGCCGCTCTGCGAATGCCTCCCGGCGCACCTTGTTCCCGGTGTCGATCTCCAGCACTTCCCCGGTTTCGGCGTCCTTGAGAATCAGCCGTCCCAGGGGAGGCAGTTCGAGTTCAAATCGATCGACCACCTGCACGGCGACCACGTCGTGGCGTCGACGGGCCTGGCGGAGGGTCGACAAGGAGATCTGGCCGAGGGTGCCACTGAAGACGGCTCCGCGTTTGAGGTGGGCACTCACATCGCGGCGGGCGGTGTGGGTCTGGCCAAGAAAATCCGAGACCAACACCACCACGGATCGACGCGGCACCACCCGTTGGAGGAAATCCAGGGCGATGTGAATATCGGTGCCCGGATGCCGGGGTTCGAAGAAGAGGATCTCCCGGATCACTCGCAGGACGTGCTTCCGACCCTTCCGAGGCGGGATGAATTTTTCCACCTCCTCGGTGACCAGGATGAGCCCGACCTTGTCGTTGTTGCGGATGGCTGAAAACGCCAGGACCGAGGCAATCTCCGCCGCCAATTCGCGTTTGGTGTAATCGCAGGATCCGAACAGACCGCTACCACTCAGGTCGACGACCAGCATGACCGTGAGTTCCCGTTCCTCGACGAACTTCTTGATGAACGGATGGTTCATGCGCGCCGTGACGTTCCAGTCGATGGCGCGGACGTCGTCGCCGGGCTGGTACTCGCGGACTTCATCGAAGTCCATCCCCTGGCCCTTGAAGGCTGAGTGGTACTGGCCGGCGGCGGATTCGGCGACGAGACGCTTGGTGCGGATCTCGATCTGCCGGATCTTTTTCAGGATTTCCCTGGGGATCATGGCACGGGCAATTCGTCGAAGATCTTCTGAATGACGGTCTCGCTGGTCTTGTCTTCGGCTTCCGCCTCGTAGGTGATGGCGACGCGGTGACGGAGCACATCCATGCCGATGCTCTTCACGTCCTGGGGAGTGACATAGCCGCGACCCTGGAGAAAGGCGTAGGCCTTGGAGGCGAGGGTCAGGGCGATGGTGGCGCGTGGGGAGGCGCCCAGCTGGATGAAGTCCTTGACCGCAATCTTGTAAGCCTCGGGGTCGCGCGTAGCGCAGACCAGGTCGACGATGTAGTCCTTCACCTTGTCGTCGATGTAGACGTCGTTCACCACTTTACGGGCGGCGAGGATGGTCTTGGCATCCACGGTGGGAGTGACTTCGGGGAGGTTCACCGTGTGGGCCATGAGGTCGAGGATTTGCCGTTCCTCGGCCCGGGTCGGGTAACCGATGCGGAGCTTGAGCATGAAGCGGTCGACCTGGGCTTCGGGCAACGGATAAGTGCCTTCCTGTTCGATCGGGTTCTGGGTGGCGAGAACCAGGAACGGTTCCTCGAGCGGGTAGGAGGTGTCGCCGATGGTGACCTGCTTTTCCTGCATGGCTTCAAGCAGGGCGCTTTGCACCTTGGCGGGTGCGCGGTTGATTTCGTCGGCGAGGACGAGGTTGGCAAAGATGGGGCCGCGACGGGTGGTGAAGTTTCCGGACTGGGGATTGTAGACCTGGGTGCCGATGACGTCGGCGGGAAGCATGTCCGGGGTGAACTGGAGGCGGGAGAATTTGACGCGCAGAGCCTTCGCGAGCGATTTGACGGAAAGGGTTTTGGCCAGGCCTGGCACGCCTTCCAGCAGCACGTGGCCGTTGGCGAGCAGGCCGATGACGAGACGTTCCACCAGGTAGCGCTGGCCAATGATGACCTTGTTGATCTCGGTAAAAAGCGGGCGAATAAACGCGGAGGCGCGCTGGACCTCCTCGTTGATGGCGGTGATGCCGGTGCTCATGCGGGGTCATTGATGCCGAAGGGACGAAGGGGGCCGCAAGCCCGTTCGGCGACAGAAGCTTGGGCTCACACCTGGTTGGCCTGGGTGGCGGGTGCACGAATTCGGAAATCTCCTTGTGACGGGAAGCGTATAGGGCATAGACAGCGGGCAACGTCCCGATCGCGCCTGAGGAATCAGGGTTGGCGAACGGGATGGTCCATGGAACGGACCATCGCGCGAAACCTGGGGGGTGCGTGATGATCCACCGCTCGGATGGGCGGAATGAAAGGATGCGAATATGCCTGCCAAGGGAATCTCACTTCATATCGGACTGAACTTTGTGAACCCCGACCACTACGGTGGTTGGGATGGCGAACTCAAGGCGTGCGAATACGACGCGAAGGACTTGAAGGCGATCGCCGAAGGCAGGGGATTCAAGTCGAGCATGCTGCTCACCGCCCGGGCGACCTCGGACGCGGTCATCGCCGGAATCCTGGACGCGGCCAAACAGTTGAAGTCGGGAGATCTCTTTCTGCTGACCTATTCCGGTCATGGCGGCCAGGTGCCGGATACGAATGGCGATGAAACGGACGAAGGCCGGCAGGACGAGACCTGGGTGCTTTGGGATCGGCAACTCGTGGATGACGAGCTTTGGGATCTTTGGGGACGATTCAGGGCGGGTGTTCGGATCTTTGTGTTGTCCGACAGCTGTCACAGCGGCACCGTGACCCGGCAGATGCCGGCGTTTCCGGCGTCGGGTCCGGCGCCCCGGATCCGAATGCTTCCCCCCAAGCAAGCCGCGAAGGTCTACCGCCAGAACAAGGCCTTGTACGATGGCATCCAGGATGTGATGCCGGCCGGGGAGAAGGCGCCGGTGCGGCCTTCGGTCATTCTCATTTCAGGGTGCCAGGACAATCAGTTTTCCCTGGACGGCAACCGCAACGGGCTGTTCACCGAGACTCTGAAAAAGGTCTGGCGCAAAGGTAAGTTCGCCGGAGGTTATCGGCGGTTCAGGGACGAAATCGCCCAGCGCATGCCCACCCAGCAAACGCCCCACTACACGTTGGTGGGCAAAGTCAACCCGGCCTTCGAAATTCAACGGCCTTTCAGCATCTGAACCTGAGGGTGGTAAGGTCGACCGAACGCACTACCATGCCCATGCCCGCCTCCTTGCCAACCACGGATGCCTCAGGCGCCGACCGTGAGCCGGGCGGAGCTTTCGGGGACGGTGGAAGCGGGGAAAGCACTCCGGCGGCGAAGCCTGGCATTCCCTGGGTGGCATTGGCGCAAGGGGCGGTGATTGCGGTGGTGGTGTGGACGGTGTTGGCCTTGCTCTTCGGTGGGCAGTATTACGCGTCGAGCGCCATGCAGGGTCGGCCGGTCCGTTGGTCGCATGCGGTGACCTATGCCCTGGCGGACTGGTACGTGTTTGGGTTGCTGGCTCCGCCGGTGGCCTGGCTGGGGCGGCATGTGCGGCTGGAGTGGCCGCTGAAGGCGAAGCATATCGCCGTGCACCTTCTGGCGTGCGGCGCCTTCATGCTGGCGTACCTGCTGATCCGGGCGGTGGTGGCGGTGGTTCAGTTGCGGTGGGCGGGCGGCACGGTGGCCTTTGTGGATGTGTTCGAACCGCTGTTGGTGAAGACGCTGCCTTACAGCCTGGTGGTCTACTGGGCGGTGGTTTCCGTTCAGCACGTGGTGGCCTACCAGCGACGGGCCCATGAACGGGAACGGCGGGCGGCCGAGCTCGAGCAGCGGCTGACCGCAGCCCGGCTGCAGGCGCTCCAGATGCAACTGAACCCGCATTTTCTGTTCAACACGCTCAACGCGGTGGCTTCGCTGATGCACTCGGATGTCGATGCGGCGGACCGGGTGCTGATCCGGTTGAGCGAACTTCTGAGGCGTGCTCTGGACACGCGTGATCGTCAGGAAGTGCCTCTGCGTGAAGAGCTTGAGTTCCTAGACCGCTACCTGGAGATCGAGCAAACCCGTTTTGGGGATCGCTTGAAGGTGGAACGTGAGATTGACGCGACACTGTTGGATCAACTGGTGCCGAACCTGGTGCTTCAGCCTCTGGTGGAAAACGCCATCAAACATGGGATCGAACCTCAGCGCCGGCCCGGTTGGATAAGATTGGGGGTCCGCCGGGAGGGTTCCCAAATGCTACTGATCGTCCGGGACAACGGGGTGGGACTTCGTCCGGCAAAACCGAGTCGTCGCGGGCACGGAATTGGACTAGGGAATACACGCAGACGCCTCGAACAACTGTACGGAAAGCATCAAGAGTTGGTGATTCGAGAAGCCGAAGGCGGTGGCACGGAGGTCCTGGTCCGACTTCCATGCCAAGCAAATTGACACAACGTCGGCGTTGAATAAGCTCGGCAGCTCGTTGTCCGGCGATATCCGCGCCCGGGCGGTTGACCCGCCAGGCAGTGGACAACGTGGCAGACTCGATGAGCGACACCGTCACGACTTCCAATCCATCACCGTCCTTGCGCATCTCCGATATTCCGGAGGCCGTCATTCGCATCGCGGGAAACTCCCAAGACGGCATCCAGGCAATCGGCGGGTTCCTGGCGCGTCTGGCCGGGCGCAGCGAACAGGAGGTCATGACCTTCATGACCATTCCGTCGACCATCTCGGGTGGTCCTTCCATTTTTCAGGTCCGGATCGGGTCGGGTGAAGTGCTGAGTTCCGGCGATGAAGCGGATGTGCTTCTGGCGTTCTACCAGCATTCCTATGATGAGCATCTGCACTCCCTGAAGAAGGGTGGCATCGTGGTGTACGATCAGGACCATGTGGAACCGAAGCCCGAGGCCAAGGCTCTGTACCATCACATCGCCGTTCCGATTTCCAGTCGCACCGTGGAAGCCATCGGCGGTGTCGGACGGGAAAAGGGCAAGAACGTGTTTGCGCTGGGACTGCTGGCGCGGATGTTCCACCTGAACGTTCCGAAGCTAGAGTTGCTCATCACCGAACGCTTCACGGGCAAGGATGCCAGTGTCGCGCAAAACGCGGTGACGGCCTTCCATGCCGGCTACAGTTTCCAACTCGAAAACGTGGTCGAGTTGTTCCGTTTCCTGGAAGGCCAGAATCGCTCGGGCCGACAGGTGGTGATGAACGGCAACGACGCGCTCGCCTATGGCTTGATCGCCGCCGGTGTCCGCTTCGGCGCGGGTTATCCGATCACCCCATGGTCCGACATCATGGAGCTGCTGCGTCGGGAATTGCCCAAGTACGGCGGCATGTTCATTCAGTGCGAGGACGAAATCGCCTCTGTTTCGATGGCGATTGGTGCGAGCTACGCGGGCGGCGTGGCGGTGACGGGCTCCAGCGGCCCCGGCATTGCGTTGAAGACCGAGGCGATTGGCTGGGCCGTGATGGCCGAGGTGCCCCTGGTGGTGATCGATGTGCAGCGCGGCGGTCCTTCGACAGGCATGCCGACCAACGTCGAACAAAGCGATCTGAGCATCGCGTGTTTTGGCGGGCACGGGGACAGTCCCCGGGTGGTGCTGGCTCCGACCAACGTCGAGGACTGCTTCTACATGGCGATCGAAGCGGTGAACATCGCCCGCAAGTACAGCGTTCCGGTCATCGTGCTCACGGATCAGGCGATCGCGACACGCATCGAGGCCTTCGAGGAACCGGACTTCAAGTCGGTCTGCCAGGATATTTCCCCCGACCTGACGCC
>CAUJJW010000332.1 GCA_963205105.1 Verrucomicrobiota bacterium
TCTCCTTCTCCCTCCGGGAGAAGGCCGGGATGAGGGCCGCCCGCTCCACTCCTCGCGTCCCGGTTCATGGTCCATGAGCAGGCCAATCTCGAACAGGGTGCTCTCCAAGAACCGTGCCTCCCCTCGTCCTCGTACTCCTAATCCTAATCGTACTCCCCCTCCTCCCCACGGTTCTTGGCCCCAATACTTGTCCAATTCTTGGAAAGCGTTCCTCTCCATGAACCACCCCCTGCATCCCGCGGAGTGCCCGCCGAAGAACTCGTCTCGTCGACCCGCGATCTCCGGTCTCCTGGCACTGGTTGCCCTGCTGTCACTGGTCACCACCGGTGCCGGCTGCAAATCCATCGGTCCCGGTGCTGTGACCCGTGACCGTTTCTCGTACAGCGATGCCGTCGCGTCGTCGTGGAAGAGCCAGATGCTGCTGAACCTCGTCAAGACCCGGTACCTGGACCTGCCCATCTATCTCGACGTGGGGCAGATCGTCAGCGGGTACACCCTGGAAACAGGGGTGAGTCTTTCGGGGCAGCTCTCTCCGCAAAGCATGCGCGGCGATTCCTTCGGCGCTCTCGGAGCCAGGGGAACCTTCACGGATCGGCCCACGATCACCTACACGCCGATGACCGGTGAGAAGTTCCTCCAGGGATTTCTCGACCCGATTCACCCGGCCCGGGTGCTGGCATTGCTGCGTGCCGGGTACGGCGCCGACTTCATCCTGACACTCAGCCTGGAGTCCTTGAACGGCTGGCACAACCAACTCGTCAGCGCCACGGTCAGCCGGAAGGCAGACCCCGAATTCTTCCAGGCCGCGGCGCTGCTTGGAAAGCTGCAGACGGAGGGTCTACTGGGGGTGAAGGTGGAACAGCCCACCAACGGGACTTCGAGCCTCCGGCTCTTCCTTCGTACCGATCAACTCGAAACATCCAGCCAGTCCACCGTGGCGGAGCTTCGGACGCTGCTGTCGCTCGATCCGGGATCCTCCTCCTGGCGCATTGTGCAGTCGCCGCTTCGCGGTGAGCGAGGCGAGTTCGGCCTGGCTACCAGGAGCCTGATGCAGATGCTGGGTGCCCTCTCGCTGGGAATTGAAATACCCGCCTCCCATGTCGAGCGGCGGCTGGTTCCACCGGTTTCCATGATGCCCCCGGCCGAGCAGCGGCTCCTGACCGTCCACAGCGGCCCTGATGAACCCGACGATTCCTATGTGGCCGTGCGTTACGAGGACGCGTGGTTCTGGGTCGCCAACGACGACTGGAAATCCAAGCGAACCTTCTCGTCCATTCTGTTCCTGTTCACCCTCTCGGACGCTGGCGGTTCCGACCGACTGCCGGTGATCACCATTCCCGCCCAATGAAACGATTGGTCCCATTGGCCCTGTGGGCTTTCCTCGCGTGGCTCGGGTTGGAACCCCAGGCGACCGGTCAGGACGTCGATCATCCCCTGCGGCCGCCGGATCGGTCGAACCCGCGCGCCGCCTTGTCCACCTTTCTCAACCACGGCGACGCGTTGGGATTGTATCTGGCCAATGAGTACCTGCCGGCCCCGTCGCAGGCGAAGTTTCACCGCCTGATCGCGCTCGGCGACGCCACCACGCAAGGGCTGGACTTGAGCGGGGTCCCGCCCGCAGCCAAAGGCAAGACAGGACGCGCGACAACATTGGCTCTGTACGAGACGCTTGGGCGGATTCCATTGCCACCCCTTGAGACGGTTCCGGGACAGGACGTGCTGAGCGGTCCATCGGGAACGAATCTCATGCGCTGGACGATTCCCAGCACCGAGATCGTGCTGGTTCGACAGGACGGCGGCTCCCGCAGCGGTGAGTGGTTGTTCAGTCCCGAGACGGTGGCCCGGGCGGAACATGACTTCGAGCGGGTTCAAGAGCGTCCTTACCTCCGCGAAGTGCCGTTGCCCAAGTTGAAGGAAATCGTGACGAACAGCGGTGGATGGATGATTCCCTACCGGTGGATCGTGGCCTGGCCCTCCTGGCTTCGGACGCCAGTGCTCGGTCAGGCCGCTTGGAAATGGGGCGCCTTATGCATCGTCCTCGCTTGCGTCCTGTCGCTCCTGATGCCCGTTCATCGGTTTTCGCGCCGGGGAACCGGAGAGAGGCCATTCTTTCAGGCCTTGGCGCAACTGGCGCTGCCGGTGTTCTTCCTGATGGCCACCCCCATGGTGGCGTACCTCGCGTTGGTCCAAATCAACCTCCGGGGCGGCGTGGGTAGCGCGGTGGAATTGCTGACCACCGCCATCCTGTTCATCACCGGTGCCTGGATCTCCTGGCGTATCGCCCCGGTGGTTGCCGAGGCGATCATCGCATCCCCGCGAATCGCGCCGGAGAGTGTCGATGCCCACCTCATTCGCATCTGCAGCCGCCTCCTAGGCATCGTCGCCGGCGCCGGCTTGCTGGCGGCTGGTGCCGATCGGCTCGGAATGCCGCTGTACGGGATTGTCGCAGGCTTGGGTGTCGGCGGTCTCGCCATCGCCTTGGCTGCCCAGCCGAGCATCGAGAACCTGATCGGCGGCCTCAGTTTGTTCGCCGACAAGGCCATCCGGGTCGGCGACCACTGCCAATGCGGAACCGATATCGGAATGGTCGAGGCGATTGGCATTCGTTCGACTCGAATTCGCGGGGCGGATCGATCCCTGACGACGATTCCCAACTCGACCCTCTCCAAGGCGTCGATCGTCAACCTCAGCGAGCGAGACCGCATGCTGATGCAAACCATGATCGGGCTCCGTTATGAGACGCACCCGGACCAGCTCCGCCATGTGCTGATCCGGATCCGCGAACTTCTGTTGGGCCATCCGCGGATCGCGTCTGATTCCGTGCGCGTCCGGTTCGTCGGTTTTGGCGCCTCCTCGTTGGATATCGAAATCTATTCCTATCTGATCACGCGGGATCGGTCGGAATTTCTCGCCATCCGGGAAGAACTCTTCCTGCGCCTGATGGAACTGGTGGAAGAGAGTGGAACCGGTTTCGCCTTCCCCTCGCAGACACTGTATTTCGCCCGCGACGGGGGCCTCGACACGGGCCGCACCCAGACGGCGATGTCGCAGGTCCGCCAATGGCGTGAGGAAGGCCGATTCACGACCTCGCCCGCGGGTGCAACCCCGTCCTCAACAGCCACACCCGACCCCGACTGAACGGTGCTTGTTGCGACGACGGCTGGGACGGGGACATGCCTGTCGGGCAGGATTCGCTGGCGCGCGGTCGGGTGGCGGGTGATTACCAGGACGCTTGGTTCTCCTTCTTCAACGTCAACCCGGCGTGGCGTTTTTGACGTGGTGGGTTGGGTGGGATTCGAACCCACGACCAACGGCTAAAAGGCCGCGATCAATGTGGCATTTCATTGGGCAGTCGAGGCAGGCAACAGAGGAGTCCTAGTAGGCGATGTTTCGCGGGTTGGTTCATTCGCGGTTTGAAGAGTCGGTTCGGCAGGGAATCCGGTGATGCTCAGGAGCTCATTCCTTTCGCAGCGCCACCATCGGGTCCACCCGCACCGCGCGGCGGGCGGGTAGCCAGCAGGCAAAGAGCGCCACCGCGGCGAGCAGCACGACCACGGTGGCGAAGGTCAGCGGGTCGAGTGATCGCACTTCGTAGAGGAAGCTGCGCAACAGGCGCGTCGCTCCGAACGCGCCGATCAAGCCCAGCACCAGCCCGATACCAACCAGTCCGAGCCCTTGTCGAAGCACCAGCCGAAGCACGTCGGCCACCTGCGCACCGAGCGCCATGCGCACCCCGATCTCGCGGGTGCGCCGACTCACCGAGTAGGCCAGCACGCCGTAGATGCCGAGCGCGGTCAGCAGCAGCGCGAGCACCCCGAAGCCGCTCAGCAACGTCGCCGCCATGCGCTGGAGCGCGATCGAACCGTCCCGCTGCTGCGCCAGCGTGCGGACGTTGAAGACCGGCACTCCGGCGTCGAGCGATTTCACGACTCCGCGCAACGCGGCGATGGTGGCCGATGGATCGAACCCGGTCCGCACGGCCAGCGTGAGGGATTTCTCGGGCCACTGAAGCAGCGGCCGGAACATCGTCGGCGGCGGAGCCGACTGGAGTTGCCGCGAGGCAACATCCCGCGCCACGCCAACAACCTCCCACACCTCGGTGCTCGGTTGGCCGCCAAAGCCGCCATTGTAGAGCCGCTTGCCCAAAGCGTCCTGCCCCGGCCAATAACGGCGCGCGAAGGCCTCATTGACGATGACCGTGCTCACTCCTTGAGCGGCATCACCGGCGTTGAAGTCGCGCCCGCGCAGCAACGGCACGCTGAACGTGCGGAAGAAGTCGGTGGAAACCAGGTTCAGATCCCCGAACGGTCGTTCTCGGCCACGATTCTCATAGCCTTCAGCCCGGTCCACACTCATGCCCATGCGGTTGTCATCCAGCGGGGTGGCCCGCGCCAGGCTGGCCGCCTCCACGCCGGGCAGCGTGCGGACGCGCTCCAGCAGGCGGTCATAGAAGTTCCTGCTCTGTGGCTGCGTGAAATTGTTCAGCCCGAGGTCGAACGACATCAACACGACCTTCGACGGTTCAACTCCCGAGTCCACCTGCTGGAGATTCTGCAAGCTGCGGACGCACAGGCCGGCACTCACCAGCACCAGCAGCGACAGCGCGACCTGGGGCACGACCAGCGCCCCGCGGAGAGACCAACGCCCGCCGCGCGACCCGGTCGTGCCGCCACCACCCTTGAGTTCGGGCACGAGCTGGGGACGGCTGGCGCGAAACGCGGGCGCGAGCCCGAAGAGGATCCCGGTGAACACCGATGCAATGAAGGCGAACAGCAGCACGCGGGGTTCAAGGCTGGCGTTGATCTCGATGTGGGCGTTGGCAGGGCGAAACTGTGCGAGCACATCCACCAACCCGACGGCGACCAGCATTCCGAGCACGCCCCCGCCGAGCGCGAGCAGCACGCTCTCGGTGAGCAACTCGCGGATGACCCGACCGCGCCCGGCACCGAGCGCGAGGCGGATGGCGAAGTCGCGCGTGCGCCCCGTGGCGCGGGCGAGTTGGAGATTGGCCAGGTTCGCGCACGCGATGAGCAGCACCAGCCCGGCGGTGCCGAGCAGCAGGTTCAAAGGAAGGCGCGCGTCTCGGAGGTCGTGATGGAAGCCCTGTGCGCCGGACAGGACGACGAGGTTGGTGGAGGCGTTGGGGATTCCCGCCGTGTGAGCCTGCTGTGCGAGCACACCGAGGGCGGCCTCAGCTTGAACAAGGTTCACCCCGTCCTTCAATCGGCCCATGACCCAGGGCCGGGAATAATAACGGCTCGCGAGCGGATTCTCCCCGCCGGGCCGTTCTGCCGTGAGTTGTCCATACATCGTGATGGGCACGTAGAGGTCGGGTGCGACACCGCGTGTGGTGCCGGTGAATTCGCGCCGAGCCACTCCGACGACGGTGAATGACCGGCTGTTGACGGTGACCCTGCGCCCGATGACCTGAGGGTCTGCGCCAAAACTTCGCTGCCAAAGCCCGTGGCTGAGGATGACCACCGGTGCGTCATCGATCTCCACGCCTTCATCCGGCGCAAAGGTGCGTCCCAGCGCGGCGTCCACACCCAGCATCGCGAAGTAGTTTCCGGACACGAGCAGCGCCCGCTGGCGTTCGGTTGCCCCGCCGGTGCCGAGGCCGACGGATTCATCCATGGTCACGGCCAAGTGGCTGAAGACGGTGTTGGCGCGCTGGTAGTCGCGGAAGAGCGGGTAGGTGAAATCGAACTCAAGCCGGTCACCGCGCCGCCCCTGCCCGAGCAGCGCCAGCCTTTGTGGCTCGGCCACCGGCAGCGGCCGCACGAGCAGCTGGTCCACAACGCTGAAGATGGCGGTGTTCGCCCCGATGCCGAGGGAAAGCGTGAGCACGGCCACGGCGGTGAAGCCGGGGTTCTTCAACAACTGGCGCAGGGCGAATCGGAGTTCGTTCATGACGGATGACAGCAGGAGGAATGCAGCATGCAGAACATGCGATATCCCTGCCGCGGTTGGCCGCAGTCACCCGCGGTTGGATGACCCGGACCCCGGCTCCAAGGCAGCAGGCGTGCCAGAGCAGGATGCGAAGCGAGCCGATGCACAGCCCATGGATTTCAAAAGGATGACGCACCGATCGAACCCCACCCGTTCACTCCCTGCCGACGGGTGGTCCCCGTTTGCGGGATGAGGGCCTCCCGGAACTGGGACGCGCCACCGGAAGAAGAATCATCCCACCAGGGATGCCGGGCTTTTTCTGAGAACGTGAAGTGGTGGGTTGGGTGGGATTCGAACCCACGACCAACGGCTTAAAAGGCCGCTGCTCTACCACTGAGCTACCAACCCCCGACATCCGGTCGATCGCTGTCGATGTAGCGGATCGTGGCGATCCGAGACCGGCCGGGAAAACTAGGTTCCTCCGGCACATGCCGCAAGGGGTTTTATGGGTGTTTTGGCCAGGGATCGGCGCCCGGGAAGAACGCTGGCGCCGGGCGGTGTGGGCGGTAACCTCGCGCTTCAGGTTACGCCATGCCCATCCAGCTCATTTCGACCGACTTCGATGGCACGATCTTTGCCGAGTTCGAGAGCCCTCCGATTCCGATGACCCTGCAGAACCTGCTGGGGGCGTTTCAGCGCAAAGGTGCCACCTGGGTGATCAACACAGGTCGGGATCTTTCGAGCCTGCTGGAAACGCTGGCCCGGGCGCGGATGACCGTGCAACCCGACGCCCTGGTCCTGGTGGAGCGCGAGATTTTTGTCCGGAAGGACGATCAGTACGTGCCGATGGCCTCCTGGAACCAGGCGTGCGCCCGCGATCATGCGGAACTGTTCGGCCGCATGGCCCCGGACCTTCCGGGTCTGCGGGAGGAGTTGCACCGGAATCATCAGGGAACCTTCTACGAGGACGCCTTTTCACCGGTCTGTGTGATCGCACCGTCCTTGAGGGATGCGGATGAGGTCCAGAGGCGGCTGGAGGCGTATGCGCGGGGCATTCCGCATCTGTCGGTGGTGCGCAACGACGTGTACATCCGCTTCGCGCACGATGCCTATGACAAGGGAACGGCGCTGCGGGAGATCGCACGGCGTTTGAAGGTGACTCCGGAAGGCACGGTGGCGGCGGGCGATCATTACAATGATCTTCCCATGCTGAAGCCTGAAGTCGCCCGATGGCTCATCACCCCCGCCAATGGAATCCCGCCCGTCCAGGAGGCGGTGCGCGCCGCGGACGGCTATATCAGTCATCGCACCGCCGGCGACGGGGTGGCGCTGGGTCTGGAATATTTCCTGGAACGCGTTTGAGGCGGACACGGATTTCCCGTGGCCTGAGCTCCCTCGGCGCGCCTAGATTCCGGGCGTGCACTGGGTTTCCTTTCGTAGCGGGTCCTTCGTCCGAGGTCGTGTGTTCTCAGCCCGAATCGCGTTCGGCCTCCTTATCGGGGCGATGGGGTTGAGGGGGGCGACCGCTTTGGCCGGTGATTTGCCCGCCTTCCGGACTGCCACAGCAGAATTCGTGGTGAACGACACGGGTTCGTTGTCCGGGATCCGTCGGTTGGAAAATGGCAGGAACTATGTTCCGGCTGAACCGAGGTCTCCGCTGCTGGCGATCCGGCGTCAGGGCGAGGTTCTGTCTCCGACGCGAGCCGCCTGTGACGCGTCGGAAAAGCGGATCACGCTCGGCTACGGGGCGGACGGACGCGAGGTGGAGGCGATCGTTCAGGTGGCTTCCCAGGACACGCATATCAGCTTCGAATTGGTGCGCGTTCAGCCGTTGGACCACCTGGAGGCGGTGATCTGGGGGCCGTACGCGACCACCATCCGGGAAACGATCGGCGAAACGGTCGGGGTGGTGCGCGATGCCGAGTTTGCCGTGGGCATTCAGGCGTTGAACGTGAAGACCCTGGGTGGCTATCCGGAGAAAGAAAACGACGCGGAAGGCGAATCCTCGGACGACGATCTCGGGAAGTACCCTGATCTCGCGCCGGAACTGTTGAAGGGTCAGCACTACCGGAACGACACGGCGCGGCGCACGGCGCTTGGGAGCGTGCTCCAGGCCTACTCCCGTCAGCGCGATCGGGCCCGGGTTGTCGCCAATTGGGGGCACGAACGCTACGACGTACCGGCTCTGGCGGACGGCGGGGTGGTGGGCAGCCGGATCGCGCTGTTTGCGGGGCCGGTGGACCGGGCTTTGGCGACGATCGGAGCCATCGAAGTGGCCGAGGGCTTGCCGCATCCGATGATCGACGGGGTGTGGGGCAAGGTGTCGCCGGGTGCCACGGCATCCTACCTGATCGTGGACTTCGGCGAATCGACGGTGGATCGGGCGATCGAGATGACCCGACGGGCCGGGTTGCGCTACCTGTATCACAGCTCGCCGTTTGAAACGTGGGGGCATTTTCGGTTGAAACCGAGTCTCTTCCCGAACGGTTGGGATGGGCTGAAAGCCTGCCTCCAAAAAGCGAATGCGGCCGGAGTGAAGGTGGGCCTCCATACGCTCTCCAACTTCATCACGCCCAACGACGCCTATGTTTCGCCACGTCCGGATCCGCGACTGGCGCGCATTGGATCCAGCGTGCTGGCCGGTGACGTGGATGTGACGCAGCGGGACATCCCCGTGGCGGACACCAACTACTTCGCGAGGCCATCGGCGATGAACACGGTGGTGGTGGGCGAGGAATTGATCCGGTTCGGCAGTGTTTCGAAGGAAGCGCCCTGGCGGTTGCTGGACTGCGAACGGGGCGCCTGGGGAACCCGAGCGTCGGCGCACGCGCAGGGGGCTTCGGTGGGGCGGTTGCTGGACCACGAGTACAAGGTCTTTCTCTCGAACCTGGATCTGTCCCGGGAGATCGCCCGGAACCTGGCCGATCTGTTCAACCAGACGGGCGCCTTGCAGCTGTCGTTTGACGGGCTGGAAGGCAATTGGTCGACGGGCTACGGCAAGTACGGGTGCGCGGAGTTCGTGAAGGCCTGGTACGATGCCCTGAAGCCGGAACTGCGCGGTCGGGTGATCAACGACGCCAGCCTGCCTGGGCATTTCAGCTGGCATATCCATACCCGCATGAACTGGGGTGAACCCTGGTATGGCGGGTTCCGCGAGAGCCAGACGCTCTACCGTTTCAAGAACCAGGTGTACTTCGAACGGAACTACATGCCGCGCATGCTGGGCTGGTTTGCGTTGCGTTCGGACACGAGCCTTGAGGACGCCGAATGGCTGCTGGCGCGGGCGGCCGGGTTCAACGCGGGCTTCACCCTGGCGACCAGCCTGGCCAGCACGGCACAGCTGGAAGCCGATCCCTTGTCGGCCGACACCGCACGTCGTTTCGGAGCCACCTCCGCCATCCTCGAAACGATCCGGCAGTGGGAGACCGCGCGCATGGCCCAGGCGTTTCCGGAGGCGATCCGCGCCGTGCTCCGCGATAACCAGCGGGAGTTTCGCCTGCGCCCCCTCGGACCCGGTCGATGGGAACTGCGCGAAACGCATCTCGAACGCTTCACCCACGACACCGCCACGAATCCACCCAGCCGCTTCACGTTCACCACGCCGAATGCCCCGCAGCCGCTGCAATGGATTCTGCGATCGACGGCCAAGGAACCGGTCCAAGGCCTGAAGATGGTTCTGAACGGAGGCACGGTTTTGGAACTTGGTCCGAGCTCGGTCCCGGCCGGTGGCAGTGTGCGGTACGACGGCGGGCCGGAAGCGGTGATTGCCGATGCCGCCTGGAAGGAAGTGGGTCGGGTCCGGGTGGAAGCGGCGGCCGTCCGGGTGGCCTCGGGGCCGGTGTCCCTGACGCTTCAGTGTGAACCGCGAAGCGGCGGGACCTTGAAGTGGGAGGTCCGAACGTACGGCGAACCGACGATCCTGACGGCGCAAGATCCGACTCCCTGAAGCCGTGGATGGCGGAACGCGGGTTCGTGCCATGACTCCCTTGCCTTGGAAGGGGTGGAACCGGTTAGCTCCGTGTCCGCATGCGCGTCCTGCCATTCACGACGAATCCCGTTCCACCGAATCTGGACCGGAACCGTTGGGCCCCATTCACGGCGTGGATCGCCCTGCTGCTGGGTTGCTGCGCCCCGTCTCTCTCCGCCGCAAACCCGGGAATTCAGGCCGGATTTCCCATTCCAGCCGGGGCGGACACCGGAGAACTCCTGCTGGGCGCGCTGCAATGCACGGCCTGTCACGGGGCGAACGACGCGGTCCTGAGCCGGGTGGGCGCCCGCCCGGGACCGGTGCTGGGAGAAGGCGGACTGCGCCTCACGCCCCAGTGGCTTCGGGCCTGGCTGGGCCAGCACGAGGCCACCAAGCCGGGATCGTTGATGCCGGATGTGCTCCATGGACTGAAGGGCGCCGAGAAGGACCAGGCGGTGGAAGCCTTGGTGCACTACTTGATGTCGATCCAGCCGCGCGGCGAACCCGAGGGCATTGGAGCCGACCCGGCGCGGGTCCGGATCGGCGGCGAGTTGTACCACACCGTGGGCTGCGTCGGCTGCCATGCGCCTCAGGACCGCGCGGAAGGGGCCGACGGTTCGGTGGTGGAGCCGGGCAAGGTTGCGGGTGTGCCGCTGGGCGATCTCGCCCGGAAATATCCGGCGGCGGAACTGGCCCGTTTTTTGGCGGACCCGGTGAAACACCGGCCTTCCGGACGGATGCCGGGTTTGTCGCTGACGACCACGGAATCGATCGCCCTCGCCACCTACCTTCTGCGGGATCAGGCACCGGGATTGACCGATGGAGCCAAGTCCCTGCGCACCATTGCGGGGCTTCGCTGGGAGTATTTCGAAGGAACCTTTCGGCGGTGTGCCGACCTCGACGGACAGACCCCCAAGGCCACGGGCGAGACCACGGAACTGAGTTTGGTGCATGCCCGGCGTGACCAGCAGTATGGGCTGCGCTTCGAAGGGGTGATCGAGGTGTCGACCCCGGGCGAGTACCGCTTTTGGACACGTTCCGACGACGGCACCACCCTGGCTCTGGATGGGAAGCGGGTGGTGGACAACGACGGGGAGCACGGACCCGACGAGCGCCGTGGAACGGTTCAACTCGAAGCGGGACCGCACACGTTCGAACTGCGCTTCACCCAGAACGGCGCCGGCGCCGAACTCGCGGTGGAGTGGGCGGGCCCGGGCATTCCGCGGGGCAAGATTCCTGCCGCGGTGTTGAAGCGTTATGGCGAGCCGTTGGTGCCGCTGGGCACGGCCGCGTTCCAGGTGGATGCCGCGTTGGCGACGTCGGGGAAACAATGGTTCGGTCAACTCAACTGTGCCGCGTGTCACACGGGCACGGATGTGGCGGTGCGGCCGGCCAAGGCATTGGCGGAGCTGAATTCCGTCACCGCCAATGGCTGTCTGGCGGAGGTCGTGCCGCCGTTGGCGCCCAAGTACGTTTTGAACGCGGACGAACGCGGGGCCCTGCGCCGTATCCTGCTCGAGGTGGGCGGATTGGCGGGGCCGCGCACCGCCGCGCAGCAGGCCGCCCATGAGCTGGGTCGGTTCAACTGCCTCGGATGCCACGAACGCGATGGCGTGGGCGGGCCGGCGGCGACCGGGCGGGATGCCTGGTTCCAGCTGGTGGGACATGCCGATCTGGGGGAGGAAGGCCGTCTGCCACCACGACTGGATGCGGTGGGTGGCAAACTCAAGACGGCGTGGATGCGGACGGTGTTGGCTTCGGGCAGGAAAGTGCGCCCCTACATGGCGACGCGCATGCCGGTGTTTGGCGAGGCGAACGTCGGGACCCTGGCTGGTGTTCTGGAGCGGGCGGATCTTCGGCCGAATGCGCGGCCGGAACCCGACCTGAGCCCGCGCGATGCGAAGTATGGCCGCAAACTGGTGGGTCGCGACGGCTTGAACTGCATCACCTGCCACACCTTCACCACCTATGGGTCGTTGGGCGTGCCTGCCTTGGGACTGGAGAACCTTTACGAGCGGGTGCGCTGGGACTGGCTGCGCAGGTATTTGCCCGATCCGGCGGCGTTGCGGCCGGGCACCCGGATGCCGACGTTCTGGCCGGAAGGCCGGGCGGCGAACACCGAGATTCTGGGTGGCGACACCGAGCAACAGATTCATGCGATTTACGCGTGGCTGAAGGATGGGCCGAAGGCGGATGTGCCGGCGGGGCTGGTTCGCTCCCGGCAGGAACTGGTGGTCGATCGGGAGGCGGTCATCTACCGGAACTTCATTGAAGGCGCGGGTTCGAGGGCCATCGGGGTGGGTTATCCGGAGAAGGCGAACCTGGCGTTCGACGCCAACGAACTTCGACTGGCGCTGATCTGGCAGGGATCCTTCATCGACACCTCGCGTCACAGCTCGGATCGCGGCGTGGGTTTCGAGCCGCCCCTGGGGGATCACGTGGTTCGTTTTCCGGAAGGGCCCGCCTTCGCCACGTGGAACGTCGCGGATGCGCCCTGGCCGTCGGCGAAGGGGCGACCGATCGGCCAACAGTTTCGTGGTTACGTGCTGGACGATGTCCGACGGCCTTCCTTCCGCTATGAGCTCGGCGGGGTGCGGATTCAGGATTCGATCGTGCCGCGTGCCGAGGACGTGGACGTGACCTTGGTGCGTACCCTGAAGGCGGAGGGCGCAACGGAGGGTGGACGGCTCTGGTTTCGTGCCGCGAAAGGGAGACTGGTGCGGCAATCCGACGGCTCCTTCCTGTGGGGCGAGAGTGTGCGTCTGCGGTTCCGTGGGGGTGGCGAACCGGTGATGGTGGCGGATGAACTGCGGGTGCCGATCGAGGTTCCCGGTGAACTGGTGGAGGAAATCACATGGTAAATAGGCTGAACGACGTGTTCCTGGGAACTTGGCGTGCGGGCTGCGCTGCCGCACTGCTGGCGTTGGGGCTGTCGACGGCGACCGCCGCAAGCCTGTCCGCCGAGGAGAATGCCTACTACCGCCTGATCACGATCCCGATTCCCGAAGGCATCGTGCTGGAGGCGGGCGCCATCCAGTCCTTTGGGGAGGACGGGAAACGGTTGGCGGTGTCGACGCGGCTGGGTGAGATCTGGTTCGTGGACGGAGCCTTCGCGGAGAACCCGGCGCCGCCCGAATTGAAATTCACCCTGTTTGCTTCGGGTCTGCATGAAGTGCTCGGCCTGACCACGCGTGGCGATGGTTGGTGGTTTGCCACCCAGCGCGGTGAAGTGACCCGGTTGCGGGACACCAACGGCGATGACCGGGCGGACGTGTTCGAGACCTACTCGGACGGCTGGGGCATCACCGGGGATTACCACGAGTACGCGTTCGGCTCGAAATTCGACCGGGACAGTCACCTTTGGGTGGTGTTGTGCCTGACGGGATCGTTCACCAGCGAGACGGAGTTTCGCGGGTGGGGGCTCCGGGTGGGCCCGGACGGCAAGGCGGTGCCGACGGTCAGCGGGATACGGTCGCCGGGTGGCATCGGGACGAACCACCTGGGGGACATGTTCTACACCGACAACCAGGGTCCATGGAACGGGACCAGCTGGCTGAAGCATCTGAAACCCGGCGGGTTTGTGGGCAACCCGAGCGGCAACAAGTGGTACGCGCTGGCGCCGGGCATGGGGCCGCGACCCAAGGATCCGGCGAGCAACAGCCGCGTGATGACGGAGTGGAAGAAGATGCCGGAATTT
This sequence comes from Verrucomicrobiota bacterium, assembly GCA_963205105.1. Classification (GTDB taxonomy): domain Bacteria; phylum Verrucomicrobiota; class Verrucomicrobiia; order Limisphaerales; family CAIMTB01; genus CAIMTB01. Next base: position 13,554 of record CAUJJW010000332.1, read on the forward strand.
GTGCCGCCGGTGGTGGGCTTCCCCTATGGCAAGATGGGTCAAAGCGCGAGCGGCATTCAGAACGACGGATCGGCAGGCAAGTTCGGCCCGTTCCAGAACCAGCTGTTCGTGGGCGATCAGACCTGGAGCACGGTGATGCGGGTGGATCTGGAGCAGGTGGACGGGGTGTACCAGGGCGTCTGCTTTCCGTTCCGCGAAGGATTGGCGTCCGGATCGCTGAGCCTGGAGTTCGCCCCGGACGGATCGCTCTTCTGTGGCGGCACCGATCGCGGCTGGGGATCGCGTGGCGGCAAACCCTTCGCACTTCAGCGCCTGGTCTGGACGGGGAAGACACCCTTCGAAGTGCACACGATGAAGGCGCGGACCAACGGTTTTGAACTGACCTTCACCGAACCGGTGGATGCGGTGGCGGCTGGGCGGATCGCATCGTACGCCATCCAGACCTTCACCTACCAGTACCGGGCGGACTATGGCTCACCTGAAGTCGATGCCACCCAGCCGGTCATTCGGGCGGCGAAGGTGGCGGCTGACGGAACAAGTGTCCGACTCGAACTGGATCTGGTGCCGGGCCACATCCATGAACTCAAGCTCCCTGGGGTGCGGTCGGCGACGGGTCAGCCGGTGCTGCATCCGCTGGCCTACTACACGCTGAACGTCATTCCGGAGCGGTGAAGCGACCGAGGAAAGCGAGTGACCGGAGGCTCAAAGCCAGGCTTCGACCCGCAGGGCTCGAACGCGTTGGAACTCGCGGAGATTCCCGGTGGCCAGAATCAGGTCCTGACTCAACGCATGACCAGCGATGAGGATGTCGTAAGGTCCGATTGGCGTCCCCGCCCTCTCCAGATCGGCGCGAACGGTGGCCGCCCAGGTTGCCGCGTCGTTGCCAAACTCCTGAGTCGTGACCATGTCGAAGAAGGTTCGAAGCCTCGCGTGCTCACGTTCGGGAAAGCGCGCCTTGGCCGCCCCAGCCAGGAGCTCGTAGGCGGTGATCGCAGAAACGGCACAGTCGTCCGGGCTCAGAGCTGAAAGTCGGTTCACAACCTCCCGCTGCCCCCGCAGCACAGCGACGCAGCAATCGGTGTCGAGCAGGTAGATCATGAGCCTCCTCAAAGCTCACGAAGGGGAGGGAGCGAGCCTTGGGGTGGTCGCTTGAAATCGGGTGAATCCACTCGAATCGACTCAAAAAACCCTTCCGGCCACTCACGTTTTTGAACGGGTTCCAGGACCACAGCATTGCCCTCGCGCCGGATTTGGACGAACTCGCCCTCAAACCGAAATTCCTTCGGCAACCGAACAGCCTGGGAACCCCCGGTGGTAAACAAGCGAGCCGTCTTCATGTAGCTACAGTAGCTACATGATGGGCGGATGGCAGGCAAGTTTGAGTTGGGCAGGTTGTGGCACAGGCCGTGGGCCCTCGGGAATTTCGGGGGGGCGAGACGTCCGCCGCGACGGGCGGTGCTTCAACGTGGGGATGGCCACGAGGTCTTTGCGGCGAAGTTGTAGCGCAGGATTTGTTGGTTGAGCACTGCGTTGGGCCATCGACTGCGGACGATGTGATGGTGGTCCGACAACCGTTCCGCCAGCGGCATGGGAGTCTCCAGGCGGAGGTAGTCGTTGAAGTCCCCTTCAAACCGTGTCGGCCAGCCGCGCCCGAGCGGGTGCTGAGGCAGTCGTCGGCCGGATTCGTGCAGGCGCTTCCAATGACTGCGCAGTGTGGGCGGTGGCTCGGTCACGCGACCTTCGGCGTCCACCGGCAGACTCCCATGCTTCCCCCACTCCACCGCCACCCGAGCGCGGGCGCCCGCCAGGGGTCGGGTCAGGATCGTGCCGTGGAAATACGTGTGTACCGCGACGGTGCGGTCCGTGGCCGGATCGAACTCCACCCAGATCACCTCGTGATCGCACGGGTCGTTGTCCTCGGGAAAATCGAGGTCGTCCTCCCAGAACATGTGGTAGCCGATCCAGGGGCGTTCCGGGTGCATCACGACGGCAACATCCTTGAGGCTGAAAGGTTCATCCCGATGCAGGAGCAACTCGGGCGCGAGGGCTCGCACGCGCTGCGCGTCGGTGTCGGTGACGGCTTGGGGCGGATCGAGCGCGAGGGCGCGGGCGTAGTGGACGGACGCTTCGGCGAGTCGCCGGCGAGAGTGGTCGCTTTCGCCCCACTGATTCTGAGCGGCGGGGGTGTCGGCCGCGGTGGTCTCCATGTCCTGATCCGGAGCGAACTGGGTGCCAGAGACCGGGTTGGCGCGTGCGACGATTCCCGCAGGAAACCGGACCTGGTACGGGCTGAACGACAGATTGGGTTCCGGGTAATCGGTGCTGATGAACTGGGCGCCGCTGGCGAAGGCTTTGTCGCGTTGGGTGCCGTCGTTGAGGCGGGCTTGCACGGTGCTGGCGTCGGCCCGGGTGCGAACCAGGAACCCCTGGCGCACCAGATCCTGGATGGTGTCGAAGCTCTGGATCGGGTCGTTGACTTTAAACCAGGCGGCGGCCGGGTGTTCCTGGGGAACGGAGACGAAGAGCACTTTGCCGGCGAGGTTGTTGGACGTGCCCAGGTAGCGATCGCGCAGGGCGCCTTCGTTATCGAGGGCGAAGAGGATTTTCCCGAGAAGATCGGAGACGGCTGGCCAGCCTTGGCCGACGACCGCCTCCCGGAGGGTGGGAAGGCCGTTGCGGAGTTGGTCGGGTTCGAAGCGTTGGCGCTCAGGAATCTCTTCCCGGATTTCCCGGTCCACCGCGGCGAGTTGTTCGGCGTTGAACGGGAGGACGGGCGTGAATTCAGGGCCGAGAGAATCCTCCTTCAACTCGATCATGACGAAGATGGGGAAATGGAAGGGATGCTCGCTGGACCAATCGCGGATTTCCTGAAGGGCCTGCCGGAAGGTGAGCGGGCGCGAGACGAAATCGACGTCGGGCACATGGATGATCTTGAGGCCGGGACGGTGCAGGGCGCGGTCGGGATCGTGGTTCGGCACGGTTCCCAGCTCTCGTTCCTTGGCGAATCGCGGCCCCTTGGGTTCGGCGAAATGTCCTCCGTCGGGGTCGGCGTACAAGTCGATCTCCAGTTGGCGCACGCCGAGGATCCCGAGTTGTTCCTGGAGGGGGCGGTGGGTGTAGGCGAGGGAATCGGCGGTGGCGGCGTTCCTTTGGCGGATGAGGGCATCCATGGCCGGCCCTGGTGCCACGTGGTAGGAATTGTGGGTGCCGATGACCTGGGTTTGGTCGAGGCGCGGTGGTGTGGCGGCGTGTCCGGCGATCGTGAGTTCGAGGGCGAACGCGGCGGCAGCGATGAGCCGCCAACCTGGGTGCTTCAACCGGTTCATGAGGACTCAGGGTGAGCCTTCAGGACGGTGGGGCGCCAGAGCGGAAGGGTGACGACGCGGTGAACGGAGGACGGAGGGCGGAGGACGGAGGACGGAGGGCGGAGGGCGGAGGACGGAGGACGGAGGACGGAGGGCGGAGGACGGAGGACGGAGGACGGAGGGCGGAGGACGGAGGACGGAGGACGGAGGGCGGAGGACGGAGGACG
>CAUJJW010000333.1 GCA_963205105.1 Verrucomicrobiota bacterium
AAATCGTTTCGTTGATTTCCAACGACTTACAATTTCGCGGTTCAAGGGCCGTGAGCAGGTCGATTTCGAACAGGTGGCTCTCCATGAACCGTCAATTTCCAGCCCCGGACGGGGCGGCAAGACTCTAGCCCACGGCGTGAGCCGTGGGGACGCGGACCCAAGAAAAGCCAAAGCCCCGGAGGGGCGATCAGAAAAGCAAGGGCGGGCAGAACATCCTGCGTTCCCCCAAACACCAACCCCAACGCCGCCTATTCTGATCGCCCCTCCGGGGCTCGAAATCCCATGCAACGCCACACCCATGGCTCACGCCAGGGGCGTCCGTTCTTTCGGCCCTCCGGGCCTCCGTAGCGGCGGGCGTCCCGCCGCTACGACACCGGCGTCCTCGCTCTCCCCGGTTCATGGTCCATGAGCAGGTCGATTTCGAACAGGTGGCTCTCCATGAACCGTGCCTGGTCCTGTCTGCAAGTCCGAGGATTGGCCTGGTTCGCCGCTCGCCCGCTCGGAACATTCTCCGAACCCCTCCGATGAACCACGCCGCTGCGCCTCCTGAACATCCCTTCGGGATTGAAACCCGCCGAGGCTCTCAGCTCCCCGCCCCGTCGCGGTTACACCTTCTCCGGCACCACGAACGGCTTGCGATACTCGCGGGTGAGCAACTTGTTCGCGTCCCGGTTCCCCACAAACCGTTCCGTGGCCGGATTCATCTTCAAACCCACGCCCAGCGTCAGGGAATCCACGTCCAGATTGACCTCGTTCTTTCGCAGGTGCTCGACCATGCGGTCGTAGGACTCTTCCAGGCCGGTGTGGTCCTTCAAACGCTCCCGCGCTTCGCCCGGGGCAGCCTTCTTGCCCAACTGATACGAGATGTTGCCGGTATGGCACAGGGCGCTGGAAAGGTGGCCCTGCAGAATGTCGGCGTTCAGATCTTCGACCTGACGGCTGCGGACGGCGTCGATGAAGTTCTGGTAGTGATCCTTCGTGCCTTCGAAGCGTTTGATCTCCTTGCCGGCTTTGTCATAGGCGATCGCGCTGTTGTAGTTCGGCACCAGCACGTACCCGCCTTCGCAGTGGACGACCACCCCGATCTGGGCGCCCATGAACTTGTCCATGCCTTTGCCCCAGCCTTCCTTCTGGCTGGCCTTGTCCTGAGGCAAACCACGGACCTCAAAAATCAGCGGTGCCTTCTCGAACCCGTGCCAGATGATCTGGGTGTTGGGAGTGTTGCCGTCATCGACGTAGCCCAACCGACCACCCATGCTCAACACCGCGGGAGAAAGCTCCATCTCGCCGAGGAACCAGCGGGCGATGTCCATCTGATGAATGCCCTGGTTGCCCAGGTCGCCGTTGCCGGTCTCGTACACCCAGTGCCAATCGTAATGCAGGTTCTTCCGGGTCAGCGGTGACATGGGAGCCGGCCCGCACCAGAGGTTGTAATCGACGCCCTCCGGGATGGGTTGTGGTCCATCGACCTTGCCGATGCTGGCGCGCGGCTTGTAGCAGAGTCCGCGGGAGATGAGGATCTTGCCGAGATTGCCGGCCTTCACCCAGGCGGCGGCTTCCTGGATGCCATGACTGGAGCGGCTCTGGGTGCCGGTCTGGACAATCCGCCGGTATTTGCGGGCGGCTTCGACGGCCTGACGGCCTTCCCACACGTTGTGGGACACCGGCTTCTCGACGTAGACGTCCTTGTTGGCCTGGCAGGCCCAGACGGTGATGAGCGAGTGCCAGTGGTTGGGCGTGGCGGTCGAAATGATGTCGATGTCGCGGTCGGCAATGCAGTCGCGCACATCCTTGTAGCCCTTCACGTCGTGGCCCTTTTCCTTGAGCTTCTGCACGGCGCTGCCCAACACCTTTTCGTCGCAGTCGCACAAGGCCGCCAGACGAACGCCCGGGATTTTCAGAAACCCGCTGATGTGGTCGCCACCGCGGCCTTTGAAGCCGACCACCGCGACGCGGAGAGCGTCATTGGCGCCCATCACTCGGTTCCAGGAAACGGCTGGAAAACCAAGGGCGACCGAAGCGACTGCGGCTGATTTGAGAAACGAACGGCGTGAGGTCTGCGCATTCATAGGAATCTTGGAGTGTGGGGAGCTGCGCTTGGGTGAACTTGGAAACATTCCTCGTCGGAGCACTTCGAAACAATCCCTTTCTCGGCCGTCCTCTTACTTCGCCGGGGCCTTGCCGAATTCGGTGCTGAGCGCGCCCAGTTGGGCAGCGTTCACGTCTCCCGCCAGGAGCAGGAAACGGTAGCGAAATCGGACCGTGTCGCCGGCCTTCACCACCAGGTTGCCGGCGCCGGCCGGCTTCTTCTCAAAATCGTGAACCCCGAACGGGTTGGCGGCGAAAAGACCGTAGTCCCGCACGTGCCACCACGTCGGATATCGGGGATTCGACGGATGATCGAAGATCACCACCGACATCGGTTGGCCATTCACCGGCCCGGTGTAAGCGGTCCATGAGGCCCGTTTGCCCCAGGTGTCCCCATCCTTCACACCGGTGTCTTGCAGTATTCGCCCGGTCGGCTTGCCCGCGTAATGTTTGTTGGCCTTGAGCCTCATGCTCTCCGCCAACCGGACGGCCATGGTCCCCTCCTTCGTGTCGCCAAAGGTCAGATCCATCCCCTCCGAGGCAGTGAGCGCGATCTCATAGTCGAACATCCGACCCAGCGGACTGCGGTGCACCTGCACCGCGGTGACGTCGGTGAGCAGGGTCTTGCCCTCGGGCGTCACCCAGCGGTTGGCGGTGCGCACGGTGCCGCTCTCATCCCCGCCTCGAGCCTCCAAAACTTTGGTCTGGATGACCTTTCCCTTGTTGGGACCTTCCGCCCAGAAATCCACCCCGTTCACGTCACCATGGGTGAACCAAAGCGAACGATGATGCGGATGATCCTTGTCTTCATCGGCCGCATCCGCGCGCATCGGATAATTCCGGGTCAACGCCACGCCCCCTGGCCCCATGAGCGGATAAAGGTACGGCTTCGGAGCGCCTTCGAATCGCAGTTCCGTGAGCAGTTCACCGTCGACCGCGATACTGACCCGATCCTTCCCCTCCGTGATTTGAACGCCGGACACGACCGCGTGGGCGGGTACTGTGGCAAGGCAACCAACGACCAAAAAAGCGAGCATCCGTGGGGAGCAGGTGAAGCGGGACATCGCCTCGACCGTAAGGCGATCCCTCGCCTCCAAGCAACGCGGTTTTGTGACGACGTTGACGTCGCGAGCCTCGACGCGACCCACAAAAAAAAGGTGCGGTGGCGCCTTCCGCTCGCCACCGCACCCCTGCCGCAGAAACCGACCCGTCGAACCGTTACCGGCTCAAGGGCCTCAACCGATAATAGCGCTGGGACGACCGCCGAACCGCGTCATCCGACACCTCCAGCGCCTCGCCGGTGTGCACCGCGATTCCAACATCCGTCCAGGTCTTCAGGTCGTCGGAACCTTCCACCACCAACACCTGGTCCGGAGCCGCATCCACTTCGAACATCACTTTCCCCTCCCCGTCCCGATGGGATCCACGGATCCGGGGAACCGTCGCCGCATCCCCCGCTCCAATCCAGCCCACGCCGCGAATGACCACTTCCGTGCCATCGAAGGAAACGATTCCCTTCCATACCGAGGTCCCAGCCACCCCTGCCGGCGGAGTCGCCAGAAACGTGAGCATCCGGGGGGCAACTCCAAAGAACCGCCCCCATCGAATACGGCCCGTCGCCGGGTCATAAACACCATCGTCGCTGACCGCCGACACCTGCCACCCCTGCGGCACGTTTTCCTCAACCGCCACGGCGAAGGTTCCCAGCGGCGGTTGAACATGAATCTCCACCCGACCCGCGGTCCCTGGCTTCTGCACTGTCTCGGCGTGCCGTTCGGCAACGCCCTCCGGCACATCCACCACCGCCAACCCCGGAGACCGCCCCGCCAGGGCGCGACCGGCAGGCCGCGTGGCGGACGGAACCCAGCACGCCGGAGGCGCGCCAGCGGACGTGTCGAATCGGTAGGCTTCGCCCGATTTCCAGATCAACCCGGCCCGGGTGACGTACGCCACCGGAATGGTCCCGCCGTCGGTGCCCCACGGCCGACCACGTTTCCAGGCCGCGGCGTAGGCGGTCAGTTCATCGGCAACAATCACCTGGTTGGTCGGCGTCATGTCCGCAGGATGGTGTTCGCCCACCGGCATCAGCATGGAATCACCCGCCACCGGCAAAGTCCTGCCGTCCAGCGATGATTTGCCTGTGAAATTCTGAACCCCGGAGGCGCTGGCCGGCGCGGCAACGCGGTAGGTCAGCCGACGTTCCTGAACGTCGGTGTAGGGCCCGAACTTCACCTTGCCGGTAGCCCCGTCGAAGAATCCTTCATCGGAAATCTCGGAAACCACCCAACCCGTCGGCGGCACTTCCTCCACCGTCCACGCCGCCCCGCCCCGTGGCGGCTCCGCCAGCAGGGCCACATCGAGAACCGTTCCAGGGAAATAGGCGGGAGGCAGATCCCGCCGAACGAAGGCAAGCTCGTCCATGGCCCGAACCGTCACCGTGACCACCGGCGACGTGTCCTCTTCCCCCGCGTTGTCGAGCGCCCGAGCGGTAAGCCGGTGCAGACCGACGCCGGCACCTTTCCATTCGAAGGTGAAGGATGCGTCCTTGGAGCTGGCCAGGACCGCGCCATCGGCCAGCAGGTCCAACCGTTCAATCGTTCCGTCGGCATCGCTGGCTTCGGCCCGGATGTTAAGGATGTCACCCTCCACGAAGGCCGATCCGCTGCGCGGCGACACGATCGTCGCGACCGGCGCCCGGTTCTTGCTGTCCTCCCCATCGTGAATCACCACCACCGCGGAACCCTTCGAACCGATCCGATAGCACTGAGGCGGCGGCGGGAAGATCGCCGGGCAGATCGGCGACTCCAGTTTCAGCTGCACCCGTTCCTCATCCTCCCTGGCCTTGTCGCCGATCGGCACCACCGCGACGCGTACCGAGTCGGCACCGGCAGGCAGTTGGATCTGTCCTGAAAGCCGCTCGTAATCGATCCCGTTCCGCGCCCCGCCATCCATGGAATAAAGGACGGGAACCGCGACGTCCTTGGGGCCGTCGATGCGGCGGATGACGAACACGCCGACATCGGCGGGCATGGTCCCGAAGGGTTCCTGGGCTTTGGCATCGGTGGCTTCAACTTCCAGCACGACCACATCGGAGAGAGCACCCACGGTGATGGGAACCACAGGAGCCTCGACCTCCGCCCCACTGGAACTCCTCGCCCGCGCGGTCAGCAGGTGTTCGCCACTTTCGGCCCCCTTCCACTCCAGATGGTGTTCGATGGGCGTGCCGGGATCCGGCTCACGGATGAAGGTGATTTCGGAAACGCCAATGGACTGACGCCCGGAGAAAAATTCCACCCGGGTGATGGCTCCATTGGGATCGACCGCGAGGGCGCGGATGGAAAGGGTGGTCGACGCGGGGAAACGATCGCCGGCGGCGGGTTCCAGGATGCGAAGCGCAGGGCGGGTCGCGGTATCGGCGTCGTGGATCACGACCTCCGCCCGGCTGTGTTCACCGTCAATGCGGTAATCGGGCGGGGGCGGCAGCGCGCCGGCCAGGGCCAGCGGGTCCAATTCAATGGGCGGGTAAACGAGTTCCGCCACCACGGTCTCCTCGCCCTCAATGAGATCGTCATCCAACGCAATCACCTCCAACGCGACTTCCTCCTTGCCGGCGGGGATGGTCACCGAGGTGGGCAGTCGCGGGTAATCGAGTTCGGGGGTGGCCGTGCCGCCGGAGATCACGAGCACGCTGAGCGCTTCCTCCACGGAACCCGTCCGGCGCACCACGAACTGCCCGGGGGCAATGCGAGCCTCGGGTCGCGGCTCGCTCGTGGCCTCTCGAACGGCTTTCAGGCTGACCACCGGCAGGTTGGCCATCTCATCCCCCTCGGCCACCACGATCTCCAACGGCTTCGACGTCACTTCCTTGCCGGCCGTGTCCTTGCCCAGGACCACCACGCGGTAGGCGCCGGCCCGGGTGACGTTCCATTCGAACCGATGCGGGATTGGGCGCCCCGGAATCGTGGCGATTCGGAACAGGTAATCGGAGGCCCCGATGAACTCGCCATTGGCGAAGAACTCCAAATGGCGGATGTCGCCCAAGGGGTCGACGGCCTCCGCCTCAAACACCACCCGGGCCGGGAGGCTGTAGCGAGCGCCCGATTTCGGGGCCTGGATCGCAATGGCCGATGCTTCAGGCAGCGGAAATTCCTGAGCCCGACTCCCGAGGGCGGCGCACAAACCTGCCAAAACCCACCACACCCAGGAGGTGCGACGACGATCCGGAGTGAGGGAAAACGCGTTCATGAATCGAGGAAGGTACGACATGGCGACGATGGCTTTCGATGAGTTCCGCCCCTCGTCGCGGCTGGTGAAGAGACACCCCACCCGGCGAGGGGTGGGTGCCGGGAGACTCGCACCGTCCCGCACGTTCGTCAAATGGCCGGTCCGTTCAGACCACTCGAACTGGGCGTGTCTCCGTGTTGTGGATAGGAGATCCAAGCATCGGAGGGTTTTGGACAGGATTCACAGGATGAACAGGACGCTCAGGAACCCAAGCGGAACGGCATTTCATCCTGTTCATCGTGTTCATCCTGTCGAAAAGACGGTCGTGTCCTCCAACAACACGGAGATACGCCCCACTACCCCACCTGCGTCTGATACTGCTCCGCCGACATCAGCAGGCTTTCGGCTTCGGCCGGCGCAGAGGGGCGGACCTTGAAGAACCAACCGTCGCCGTAGGGCGCGGTGTTCACCCAACCCGGATTGCCCGGCAACGCGGTGTTCACTTCAACGACTTCCCCGCTGATCGGCGCATAAATGTCGCTGGCGGTTTTCACCGATTCCACCACGGCGCAAGCCTCACCTGCCCGGACCTTGCGTCCGACGGCAGGCAGTTCCACGAAAACGACGTCCGTCAGCTCGTGCTGGGCGTGATCCGAGATTCCAATGACAGCGAGCCCCTCGCTCAGGCGGACCCATTCATGGGATTTGGCATAACGAAGATCGCGCGGCACGTTCGACATGCGCCGATTTCACGCCCGCGAGGGCCGGCGGGTCAAACTGGTTTTGGAGGGACCGCGGCGACAGGCCGTCGGTACAACGGTTTCTTAACCACTTCCGCCGGGTACCGTCGCCCACGAACTTCGATCATCAAGGAGCGGCCAGGCTCGGCGTACGCCACCGGGACATAGGCCAGCCCAATGCCCACGCCCAGGGAAGGGCTCATGGTTCCACTGGTGGTCTCCCCCAGCGGAGTGCCGTCACCACCGTCCGCCAGCACCCGATAGTGTTCGCGCAAGGGCGGGGAACCGGCGGTCGCCATGCGAAAGGCAATCAACCGGCGCTTGGTGCCCTCCGACCGCTGCGCGACGAGGGTGGATTTGCCCATGAAATCAGCCTTTTCCCACCCCACAAACACCTCCAATCCCGCCTCGACCGGGGTGGTTTCCTCGGTCAACTCATGGCCGTAGAGCGGGAAACACATCTCGGTGCGCAGGGTGTCCCGGGCGCCCAGACCGCACGGTTTCAATCCGTGAGGGGCTCCCACCAGCAACAACCGGTCCCAAATCGCGGTGATCACGGCATTGGGAGCCACAATCTCGAAGCCGTCCTCCCCCGTGTAGCCCGTTCGCGCAAACCAGACCGGAGTGCCTCCAAACGAAAACACCGAGATCCGGTTGCGTTTCAAATCCGAAGGCCGCGGCGCCAGAGAATCTTCCAGAACGCACGGCCCCGGAAATACAGTATCGATAAAGTCCAACACTTTGGGCCCCTGCACCGCCACCGCCGCCAACCGGTCGGACGCATGGGTCATCTGGACCTCGTCACGCCCGGGAAACTCCAGCAAACGCGCGGTCAACCAAGCCACATCCACGTCCGCGCGCGAGGCATTGATGATGAGCAGGAAATCGAGCGGACCCGTTCGATAGGCAAACAGGTCGTCGATCACCCCGCCGGAACGGTTGCAGAGGAGGGTGTACTGGCCCTGGCCGACCGCGAGCTTTCGCAAGTCGTTCGTCAGGACAAGGTTCAGAAACTCTTCGGCGGCAGATCCCCGGACAAAGACCTCCCCCATGTGCGAAATGTCGAACACACCCGCGGCGCTGCGGACGGTTTTGTGCTCGTCCAGAATGCCGGTGTATTGGATGGGCATCTCCCATCCGCCGAATTCCACCAACCGAGCCCCCCATTGACGGTGGGCTTCAAAGAGCGGCGTGCGCTTCAACATGGCCCCAGCGTAGTGAACGCCAGGGCCCAGCCAAGGCCGATGACGCCTCCGACTCGTTTAGTTTTGCGGCTTCGGCTTGAGCAGATCGCCCACCGCCTTCTTCGCGTCCTCGATGCCTTTCGAGCTGAGCGCCGCCTGCGCCTGAGCCTTCAGTTCATCCAACGTCTTCTGCTGTTCCGGCGTCAGTTTCAGTCCCGACAACGCGGAGGTCACCTTCTGCATCGCTTCGCTGCCTTTGCCTTCGGAAATGAGCTTCTTCACTTCCGCAACGGCTTCCGCGAACTTGGCTTGCGCCGCCGCACTGGCATCCGCCACCGCGGCCTGCACCACCTTGGCCGCCTCCTCCAACTGGGGCTTCGCCGCTTCCACCGCCCTCGCCACTTCCTGACTCGCCGCCTTGGTGGTCTCCGCCGCCGACTTGGCCGCCGCTTCCACCGCCTTCATGGGCTCCGAGGTCGCGCTCGACGCCCCACTCGACGTCCCACCGCCACTCGAAGAACCCGAGGTGCTCGAGGTGTCGCCGCACCCCGTCCAAATCAAACTCGCGCCCACCATCACCAATGCCGTCCTGAGTGTGTTTTTCATGAATGAACCTTTCTCTTCAGCTGCTCGTTTCCCGAAACCCTGAGCAGATTTTTTCCCCTCTGCAAAGAGCCGACATGACCCCCCCCACTCCCA
>CAUJJW010000334.1 GCA_963205105.1 Verrucomicrobiota bacterium
CATCGACACCAGCGTCGTGCGCCTCACCGCAGAAGGATCGGTGGTGGCGAGTTTTCAACCCGCCGATCGCGTGCGCGATGCCGGCGGTGGAGCCCTTCAACCCGATGAACGCCTCGTGCTCGGCGCCTTGTTCGTCTCCGGCACCGAAGTCCGGGACGGTGTCGTGCGCCTGCTTCCCGATGGCTCACGGGACCCTTCGTTTGCCGACCTTCGGCTCTTCGAGGGAACCCAACAGGCCAGCGCCCGAATCATCACCCTGCAAGCCAACGGCGGCATTCTCGTCGGTGGCGGTTTCGAACGGGTCCAAAACTCCGTGCGACCGGGTCTGCTCCGCCTTCAATCCGACGGTTCTCTCGACACCTCCTTCACCGCCCTCCCGATCAGCTCACGTGTCGCGGCCATCGTCGTCGCTCCTGACGGCGACATCTACGTCGGCGGTTCCTTCTCTCTGCTAGGCGCCACGGTCGAGGCCAGTGTCCTGCGGCTGAACCCGAACGGAACTGTGGACGCCGCCTTCACGCCTTTTCCCGGAGTCATCGGCGTGACCGACCTGGAACTCGCTCCCGCCGGAGGCGTGGTCGTCCTGCGCAGCGCGGGCGCGGTTCTCGGCGGCAAGACGCTTTCCAATCCCTTCCGCGTGGACGCCTCCGGAACGTACGATCCGGCTTTTGACACCGGCATCCTCCACCGCGTCGGCGATGCCTTGCTTCAGCGTCCCGACGGCGCCTGGTTGGTCAGTGCCGACACCGACCCAACGTTCGCCCCTCTGCCCGTTACCCGCCACTTGTCGGGCGGAGCCCGCGACCCGTTCTACACGAACGCGCCCGCCGTTGCCTTCGTCCGCAACCTCCTGCCCGCCGCCAACGGCAAGGTCTGGATCGTCTCCGCCAATCTCCCCGGCGCCATCCGCTTGCAGAACGACGATTACGTCCCACCTGCACCGCCCGTCATCGTGCGGCCGCCCCGCAGCATCGCCGCATCCGGACTTCAGGCGGCATCGTTCCGGGTGGTGGCCGACGGCGTTCGCCCACTCACCTATCAATGGCGGTTGAATGGCACTCCCATCCCTGGCGCCAACGCGGACGTGTGGAATGTCGCCCCGATCAACCCCTCCTCTCTGGGAACCTACGATGTCGTCGTCACCGGCGGCGGCCAAAGCACCGTCAGCCCACCCGCCACCTTGAGCAACGACTTCCCACCCTCGATCCTCACCCCACCCATTCTCCGCACCAACGTGCTCGTTGGCGCCACCGTCACCCTGAGTGTGGAAGCCACCGGCACAGTTCCGCTGACCTACCAATGGCGGCGCAACGACGTCGACATCCCCGGCGCCAACGCAACGACGCTCGTCCTCGCCGACATCCAACTCGCCCAGCAAGGCGTCTACACGGTTCGCATCTCGAACTCGGCCGGAGTCATCGACAGCACCGCCGCCGACGTGAAGGTCGAGGAGCCGCCCCAACCGCCCTCCATCGTCCGCGAACCCGCCGATCGCACCGAGTTCGAGATCGTGGGTTCGACCTGTTTTGAGGTGGGCCTCGCCGGCAGTTCTCCTTTCCGGTTCCAGTGGCAGAAGAACGGCATCGACATCCCCGGCGCCGTCACCGGCTCGCTGTGCCTGAACGCGCTCACCGCCGCCGATGCCGGTCGGTACCGCGTCATCGTCCTCAACGACCAAGGCCGGGCGGAGTCGCGGGAAGCCGTGCTCACCGTCGTCCCGCCGGTCTTTGCCATCACCCAACACCCGACCTCTCCCAACCTCCTTCCGGACCAGGCCGTGACGTTTTCGGTGGAGACACGCAACGATCTCGGTCGTCCGCTCACCTACCAGTGGCGCCGAAACGGCGTCGCGATTCCTGACGCCACCAACCGCGTCTTTCGAATCGACCTCCCCACGGTCAACGACATCGGCGCCAACTTCGTTGTGGTCGTGTCCGATGGCGCTCAAACGCTCACCAGCCAGGCCGCCATCCCGACAGGCACTCCAGAAGCCATCCTTTGCCCCGGGCCCTCGGTCGTTGTCTTCCGGTACCGCGACCAACCCCTGCCCATCACCCTCGGCGTCGACGCCCGTGGCTTCGGCACCTTGACTTACCAGTGGCGACGCGGCCCCGTGCAGGTCGGACAAGTCGCTCCGCTGACCGCATTCGTCCCGATCCCCGGCGCGACCTCCCCCACCCTCAATCTCGCCACCCCGTCCGCAGGCGATGTCGGTGACTACCTCTGCGAGGTCCGGAACGAATTCGGATCCAGCCTCGTGGAGATCGCGTCGCAAGCCGGCGCGATGCGCGTGCGGCTCGTCGACAACGATACCCGGCCCGGTCGTGTGGACTTCGGCTGGGACTACCTGGCCCTCGGCGATGTGTTCGCCTTGAACAGCGTGGATTTCCTCCCCGACGGCAAAGTCTACGTCACCGGTTCCTTCGGCAACCCCCTCGTCGGCTGCGCTCCGCTCCGCGTGCTCGCCCGACTCAACGCCAATGGAACCTTGGATCCCACCTTCGCACCCGTGACGGCCTCGTTCGGCACGTCGGTTGGACTGGTCCGTCAACCGTCCGGCAAACTGGTCATCGCTGGCAATTTCCGCGGCGCTGCGGGCCAACCCGATCCCGGTCCTGCCGCCACTCCCGGCTTCGCCCGCTTTGACGCCAGCGGCAATCCCGACCCGTCCTTCCAAACCACCGAGCCCGGTCTCGACGGCTCGGGCGGCAACCAAATCGCCGGCCAAAGCGACGGACGCATCCTCATTGAACGGCAGAGCGTCGTGTACCGACTTCTCCCCGATGGCGGGAAGGACACCTCCTTTGGCGGCGCCATCAACAGCATCCACAGCCCGGGCATCGACAGCATCGCGGAAATCCGGCGCATGCTCGTCGACGCCCAGGACCGGATTTACCTGCTCACCGCGCACGCCGTATTCCGTCACCTGCCCAACGGCCAACCTGATCCCGCCTGGTCGATCGTCACCGTCGACGAAAACCTCATCCGCATGGCCATCGGCCCCGACGGCTCCGCGTACGCCACCGGCTATCGGGCCAGCACCGACACCAGCGGATCCGAAATCCGCGTGGTCCGATTCCTCCCCAACGGCCTTCGCGACGCCAACTACCGCCCCGAGTATCCCGTCGGCGGCACGATCGCCGGCGCCCTCGGCGTCCAACCCGACAACCGCCTGCTCCTCGCCGGCACCGCGGGGACCATGTCCGCACGTCTCAATGCTGACGGCTCCCGTGACACGTCCTGGGATGCCATGGCATCGCCCGGCGGCGTCAGTTCCCCGGCGTACGAACCGTACTGGTTCTTTGGTCCCGACGGTCGCGCGTTGATCGCCGGCTTTGCCTTCGACGACGCCTTGGGGTTCTTCGTGCCAGGACAACGCTGGCTGTTCCGTCTGCACAACGGAGGCTCCGCCTTCGGACAAGTTCGACTCGACGCGCCGCGATTCGTGAACGGTAAAATCGAGTTCCAAATCCTCACCGAGCCCGGTCGGACCTACGCCGTTCAATTCCTGGGTTCACTGGGCGAACTGGGTGGACCCACCGCAGGATGGAGCACGCAGCAAACGCTGATCGGCAACGGCTCCTCTCAGACAGTGAGCCTTGGCACCACCGGCTCCGTCGGATTCTACCGAATCCTCGCGTCGCCCTGAGCCGGAAGTATGCAGTCGGGAAGGAAGTGATGGCGCAGCAGATTCTTGGGCAAGACGAGGAGTGAGCGAGGCGCGCATCGGAACGGAGATGCGTCACGAGCAAACGACGAAGCTCTTGCCCAAGAAGATCCAGCCAGCACGACCGATCTGACTGCATGGTTCCGGCTGAGGTCGTCCGGCGTGCAGACTTCAGCCAGTCGCTGACCTTGCCCCATCGAACGATGGTGGGCAGCCTGCGGTCGTGAAACCGCCCTCCCCGCTCCCGCGCCGACGGTTCCTCGGCGCGGTCACCCTGGGAACCCTGGCCAGCGGCCTATCCCCGGCCAGCCTCTCATCCGCCCAGGCCCAAACGGCCGGCTCCAGCACCGCTCCACTCACCCGTACCCCCCTGTCCCTGATGGCGCCACGGCCTGATGGCTTCGAGGCGGTCTGGGCGGTGAACACCTTGTGCCAGGGACGCATCGCCTGGGAAGCCGACGACGGCACCCGCGGTTCCGCCAGTCCCGACGCGTTCGGCTTTGTTCCCCAGGGCAGTTCCGTGCTGCGCGTGCGGGTGAACGGTCTGAAGCCTGGAACTCAGTACCGCGTGCAAGCCATCACCCGGTCCGCCGATGGCAAGACCGAGGAAACCAGTGTCTGGAAATCGTTCCGCACCCTGGACACCAAGGCCGCGTCGACGTCGTTCGTGGTGTGGAACGACACCCACGTGAACAACGCCACCATTCAGAAGCTGCACACCACCACGCCAGCCGCGGATTTTCTGCTGTGGAACGGTGACACCTGCAACGACTGGACCTCCGAAGACTTGCTGATTCCGACACTCCTCCATCCGGGGCAATGCGACATCACCGAAGGTCGTCCGTTGTTCATGACCTGGGGCAACCACGACGTCCGCGGCCGACACGCCTACGTCATGCCCTCCATGGTCGCCACGCCCAATCACCGGCCGTTCTACGCGTTTCGATCCGGACCGCTCGCCGCCGTGTGCCTGCACACGGGTGAAGACAAACCGGACGATCATCCAAGCTTCGGCGGGCGGGTGGCGTTCGATGCGCTCCGACACGAACAAGCGGTGTGGCTGGAAGAAACGCTTCGACGGCCCGAGATGCGCGAGGCTCCGTATAGGGTGGTGTTCTGTCACATCCCGCTTCGTTGGAAGGACGAGAGCGTCCAGGACTATTCGAAGACGGGCTTCGACCGTCACAGCGGACGGAGCCGGGCGGCCTGGCACGACGTTCTGGTGCGTTGGCGGGTGCAATTGATTGTGTCGGGGCACACGCATCAACCCGCCTGGCTGCCCGCCACCCGGGAGTTTCCCTACGGCCAACTCATCGGCGGAGGCCCCAGTCCCACAGCGGCTACCTGGATGCAGGGAACCGCCGATCGCTCCCGCCTGGAGATCGTGGTGCGCGCCCTGGACAGCACGGTGAAACACACGGTCCAGGTCGCCCCGGGTCGACGGACAAGAGCGGTGTGAATCAACGAGAGCCCGGACGCGGCAGGGCGTGAGCCACTCCCAATTCCACAGCCGCGGCGTGGAGTGCCCGATCGCGCGTCCACAGGTCGGCTCCTCCCAACCGGCAGGAGGCGAGAAGGAGAACATCGGTCCAACCTAGCCCGCGTCCCCAGAGCCGGTGTCGCTCCACCAAGTGCAACGCTTCTTCGGCCCGCGCTTGAGGCAACCCAGGAAGACGCTGCAGATCGTGGAGAACTCGATCCCGTTCCCGAAGAGTTCCGCACGCCAGCTCTCCGATCACCGCGGAATGATGGACCACGTGCCCATCGACCAGCAGTTCGCTGAGGTGCGGATGGCTCCGCCGGAAATGGTCAATCCATACCGACGTATCCACCAGCACCTTCATCGTGCGGATTTGGTTTTTTTGGCGGATCGGCGACGCGGCCCGGCACTGGCTTTCCGATCCGTGCCTCCCAAGGCGGCCAAACGCTGGGCCGCCCCTCGTTGAATCAAGGCTTCCAATCCGAGATGGATCAACTTCGTCTTCTCACTCTCTCCCGTCATCTCCCGGGCCTGCTGGAGGAGGCTATCGTCAATATTCAGCGTCGTCCGCATGCAGATGAGGGTGCTTCCTCAGTATGCATCGTCAAGACGCCACACAAGCTCCCCAAGTTGGTCAAAACACATGGCACACCACCGAAGCGCCCACGGCGCGCCGCCATCCCAGCCTGGGGCATCGCCCCAGGAAAACGCC
>CAUJJW010000335.1 GCA_963205105.1 Verrucomicrobiota bacterium
TTGGCCTTGCCCTTGCTGAGCTTCATGACCTGGCCTTTGAGGAAGTTCAGCGCGGCGACCTTGCCGTTGCGGAAATCCTGAGCGGAACCGGGATTGGCGGCGATGGCCTGATCGCAGAAAGCCTCAATGGCGCCGGTGTCGCTGACCTGGGAGAGGCCTTTTTTCTCGACGATGGCGGCAGGGGACTCGCCGGAGGTGAACATGTCGGCGAAGACCTCCTGGGCGGTCTTGGAATTGATTTTGCCGGAATCGATCAGGTCGGTGAGTTCGCGCAGGGCGGTCGGGGCGAATTTGACGGCGCTGATGGGCGTGGCGGTTTCGTTGAGTTTGGCGGCGAGATTGTTGATGACCCAGTTGCCGATGGCTTTGGGGTTGTGGGCGCCGGCGGCGGCCTGTTCGAAGAAGGCGCCGAGTTGGAGATTGGATTTGAAGATGGTGGCGTCGCCGGCGGGGAGGCCGTAGTCGCGCATGAACCGCTGCTTGCGCGTGAGGGGGAGTTCGACGACGCGCTGGCGGATCTCGGCGAGCCAGGCGTCCGAAGGTTCGAAGGGGAGGAGATCGGGATCAGGAAGGTAGCGGTAGTCGTGGGCGTGCTCCTTGGACCGCATGGGCTCGGTGATTCCGGCGTCGTCGTCCCAGCGGCGGGTTTCCTGGCGGAGGGCTTCGCCGCGTTTCACCGCTTCGATCTGGCGGGGAATTTCGTAATCGAGGGCGCGGCGGACGCCGGAGAACGTGTTCATGTTCTTGATCTCGATCTTGGCGCCGAGCTTGTCGGAGCCCTTGGGGCGAACGCTGACGTTCACGTCGCAGCGGAGCATCCCTTTCTCCATGTCGCAGTCGCTGATGCCGCCGTGGACGAGGATTTCGACCAGGGCATTGAGGTAGGCATGCGCCATGTCCGCGTTGCGGATGTCGGGTTCGGAGACGATTTCCAGGAGGGGCGTGCCGGCGCGGTTGAAGTCGACGCCGCTTTCGCGGGTGAAATGGAAATTCTTGGCGACGTCTTCCTCCAGGTGAGCGCGGGTGATGCGGACCCGTTCGAGGCGGCCTTCGAACTCGAACTCGACGACGCCGTTCCGGGTGGAGGGTTGGTCGTACTGGGTGATCTGGTAGTTCTTGGCGACGTCGGGATAGAAGTAGTTCTTGCGATCGAACTTGGCGTGGCGGGGGATTTCGCAGCCGAGCAGGAGTCCGGTGAGCACGGTGAGTCGGAGGGCCTCCTCATTGGCGACGGGGAGGACACCGGGCATGCCGAGGCAGACCGGGCAGACCTGGGTATTGGGGTCGGCCCCGAATCCATTGGGACATCCGCACCACATCTTCGAGTGGGTCTTGAGCTGGACGTGGGTTTCCAGGCCGATGACGGCTTCGTATTCCATGTTGCGCAGGGGGAGGTTGAACGAGGGAGGCGCGCGGGGGAACTCGGATTTCAGGCGGGGGTTGGCCGGGCAATGGTCGTGTTGACGCGGTGGGGAGCCCGGCGCAGGCTAACGGCGTGAAGTTGAGCGACATTCGCGATCATCTGCACAAATCTCTGTTTCGTCCGATGGTGGTCCGCCTGACCAGCGGTCGCCAACACCGTGTGAGTCATCCGGACTACCTGTTTGTGCCTCCGGTGGGCGACAGCTTCCTGATCGTCAGTCCTGAAGGCAGTTTTCACCATATCGATGCCAATCAGGTGGAGGAGATCGAGGTGATGAAGGGTCGGAAGAAGGCGGCTTAAGTCCGGCAAGCTTCCTGGCCGAAGAGGCCTTGGAGCGCCGGCACAGATTCCATTTCCATTGATTCGTTGATGCTATGAAAAAACTTCTCGTGCTTTTGGGCGTCCTCGTGGCGCTGGTGGTGGTGACGGTCGTGGTGGTGACGCGTTCGGCGTTCCTGAAATCGGTGGTTCTGCCGAAGGTTGGCGCCGCCTTGAACGCTAAAGTTGATGCGGAAAGCATTTCCCTCAGCCCCCTGTCGTCGGTGGAGATTCGAAAACTGAGCGTCACTCCCAACGGGGCGGAGACCCTGGCCACCGTGGAAGTGGCCCGGGTGCGGTACAATCTCATGGCCATCCTGGGAGGGCGGATGGAGGTGGAGGAAATCTTCGTGGGCACGCCGGTGGTGTCGCTGGTCCAGAAGGCGGACGGCACGAGCAACCTGGACCCCATTTTGAAGAAGCTTTCGGAAGGCGCGCCGGCACCGGCGACAAGCACCCCGCCCGCGGCGGGCAAGCCGCTGCAAGTCGATCTTCGATCCCTGTCGGTGGAGAATGCCTCGTTCAGCTACCGGGCGACCGCGGCCGACGGCGCCAAGACTTCGGCGGACGTGACCGCCCTCAATCTCAAGATCGCCGGGATCAAGAATGGCAGCAAAGGCCAGATCACGGTGGGTTCCGGCTTTGGTTTCTCCCAGCTCCCGGTGGGGCCGGGCGCGGTGGAGAACAAGATTCAGGGGACCCAAAAGGGCACCTTCGATCTGGAACTGACGCCGGAACTGGCCCCGGGCGGCGTGTCGGGGAAACTGGAAGCGGGCTTGCAGCAGGGCACCGGCAGTTTCAAGGACTTCCAGGGATTCGGCGCGACGCTCACGGCAGACATGGGGGTTTCGGAGCTGCGCCGGTTGGCGTTGGAATTTGCCAAGCAGGGAACGGCGCTGGGTTCGATTTCGGCCCGTGGCCCGCTCGATCTGGCCAAGAAGGAAGCCAAGCTTCAGGTGGATGTGACCGCCATCGACCGCAACGTGCTGAACCTGGTGGGCGCGGGCATGGGCATGGATTTCCTGACCACGCGGTTTGACAGCTCGAACGTGGTGACGATGGCCTCGGGCGGGAACGCGATTTCGGTGGTGGGTGGAGTGACCGGAAGCCGGGTGTCGGTGAAATCCGGCGAGATGGTGATGCCGGCCTTGGATTTGAAGGAGAACTACGACTTGGCGGTGGATCTGGCGGCGCAGACGGCGACGCTGAAGAGCTTTGGTCTGACGACGACCCAGGGAGGACGGGAGATTCTGCGTGGTTCCCTGTCGCAACCGATGCAGATCAGCTGGGCGCCGAATGCCGGAGCCTTGCCGGATGCCCGCATGGACGTGGCGGTGACCGATTTCCGGTTGCAGGACTGGAGCGCATTGGCGGGAACGCCCTTGCAGGGAGCCTTGAACGCCAAGGCGAACTTCGGCGTGCAAGGTGGTGGCAAGGATCTGGGGTACACGGTGACGGCAGCCCTGACGGGAATGTCCGGCACCTTCGGGAGCAACGTGGTGAAGAACCTTGGGTTGAAGGCGGATGTGGACGGTTCAGTGGCTTCCTTTGCCGACGCCGCCAAACGCCGTCTGATCCTCAACGCGAAAGTGACCGACCTGACCGGGGACGCCGCGGTGGTGAAGTTCGACCGGTACGGCATCGAGGCGAAGACCGATCTGAGTCTGCCGGAAGGTTCGGTGACCATGAACGACATCCAGGTTCGGATGCGCGAAGGCTCGACCGAAGGCGGTCAGGTCGGTTTGAAGGGCAACTGGAATCTGGTGACGGGTGGTGGGGACATCAACCTTTCAGCCAAGGGCGTCAACGAAGCCGGGCTGCGGCCCTTCCTGCAGGCGGCGCTGGGGGACAAACAACTGCGTAGCGTTCAGCTCTCAGCGGACCTCACGACCCGGATCGATCCGAAAGGCGAGTCGACGGTGAAAGCCACGGCGACGATGACCAACCTGGTGGTTCGGGATCCGTCGGGCACCGTGGCGGAGACGCCGCTGTCGGCGGGTTTGAATCTGGACGCCTCCGGAACCCAGCAAAAACTGACCTTGCGGCAGGCGGGTTTGAAGCTGAGTCCCACGGCACGGGCCAAGAATGAAGTGACGCTTTCGGGCGACCTGGATTTTGCGAAGACCGATGCGCTCAAGGGCGCCTTCAAGCTCACCTCGGAATCGTTGGATGTGACGCCGTATGTGGATCTGTTCGGTGGCGGCAAGCCGGCGGCGGCGCCTTCGAGCACACCGGCACCGACGACGCCGACTCCGGCGCCGAGCGGGCCTCAAAAAGAACCGGATGCCATGCGATTGCCGGTCGAACTGCTGACCTTCGATGCCCAGGTGGGGAAGTTTTTCCTCCGGGAAGTGGCGGCGGAGAACTTCGCGTTTGGGCTGAAAATGGAAGCGACACGGGTGGAGGTCCAACCGCTGCAACTCACCCTGAATGGGGCACCGATCAAGGCGGGAATGAAGCTGAACCTGGGCGTGCCGGGCTATGAGTATGACATGAACTTCTCGGCGGGCGGCGTGCCGGTGAAGCCGTTGGCGAACTCGTTTGTTCCGATGCTGAAGGATCGCATTGAAGGCTCGGTGGTGGCGGGCGCGCAGATCAAGGGGGCGGGTGTGACCGGGGTGAACCTGAAGCGCACGCTCCAGGGCGCGATGAATCTCTCGGTCACCAATGCCAACCTCAAACTGACGGCGGGTGCGGGCCAGAAGCCTGGCATCCTGAGCATTCTCACGAGCTTGCTGGCGAGCACCCTCAACATCCGTGAATTGAAGGATCGGCCGATCATGGAGATTCAGGCCGGAGCGAAGATGGGCGATGGCAAGATCGAGTTGGTCGACACCCGGGCGCGCAGCGCCTCCCTGGAGATCACCACCGCGGGATCGATCCCGATCGCCGACGATCTGATGCAATCGCCGCTCGGTTTTCCGCTGAACGTCTCCCTGAGCCGCGAATTGGCGGAGCGGGCGAAGCTGGTGACCGCCGAAACTCCCACCAACGCGTTGTACGTGGCCATTCCCACCATCGCTTCGCTCAAGGGAACCCTGGGGGCACCGGCTCCGGACGTGGACAAGGTCAAGGCCGGACTGCTCGCCGCCCGAGGAATCGCCGGACTGGTGGGCGGACAGACCGGCAGCGCGATCGGGGGAGTCACCGATCTCGTCGGTGATGTGGCCAAGGGCAAGACCAACGCGGTCGGCAACCTGATTCAGGGACTGGGCAATCTGCTGGGAGGAAAACCTGCCGCCACCAATGCCGCTCCTGCGTCGGGCGCAGCCCCGGCTGCTGCGGGAGCGACCAATGCAGCGCCGGCTGCCGCCAGCGACACCAACGCTCCGGCGAACCCGGTGGGGGCGCTGCTGAAAGGGCTGTTCCCGAAGAAGTAGCCCGACCACGAATTCCCGAATGACTGCCATCGAAAACTACCTGACCGAGCACCGCGAACGCTTCATCAGCGAGTTGTGCGAGTACCTGCGTTTCCCCTCCGTGTCGGCCCAGCCGAAACATGCCGGGGATCTCCGGAACTGCGCCGAATGGATCGCTGCCCATGGTCGCAGCATTGGGCTGGAGGCCGAAGTGAACCCGACGGGCGGTTCTCCCATCGTGCTGATGAAGACCCCGCGGAGTCCGGGGTCGCGCAAGCCGCACTTCCTGGTCTACGGGCATTACGACGTCCAACCCCCGGAACCGCTGGAGCTGTGGAAGTCGCCGCCGTTTGAACCGCGCATCGACGGCGACGCGCTGTTTGCCCGCGGTTCGAGCGACAACAAGGGGCAGCACTTCGCTCACTTGAAGGCGGTGGAGGCGTATTTCCGCACGGGAACGGAACTGCCCTGTGATCTGACCTTCCTGATCGAGGGCGAGGAGGAAGTGGGTTGCACCCATCTGGGGCCTTTTCTGAAGGCCCGAAAAAAGGACCTTCGCTGTGACGCCATCGTGATTTCGGACACCGGAATCCCGAGCCCCAAACATCCGGCGCTGACCTACGCCCTGCGGGGCATCGTGGCCATGGAAGTCACGCTCCACGGGCCCGATCGGGATCTGCACTCGGGGATCTTCGGTGGCAGCGTCGACAATCCGGCGATGGTGCTCTGCCAGATGCTGGCGCAGTTGAGGAATGCGAAGGGGAAGATCCAGATCCCCGGTTTCTATGACGACGTGCTGAAGCTGAGCGCCTTCGAGCGGAAGCAGGTGGCGCGATTGCCGTTCAACGAACGGGCGGAACGACGGTTCCTGGGTGTTCCGGCACTGTTCGGTGAGAGCGGCTACACCTGCGCCGAACAGCGGAGCGCGCGTCCGACGTGCGAGATCAACGGACTCACCAGCGGTTACCAGGGGGACGGGAGCAAGACGATCATCCCGTCCTGGGCCCGGGCCAAGCTGACCTTCCGGTTGGTCGCCAATCAGAACCCCGCCAAGGTGGTTCGCCAGGTGACGGCGCGACTCAAGGCGTTGTGTCCGCCGACCGTCCGGATGGAGATCGAGCCCGGGCATGGCGGCGCTCCCTACCAGATTGAACCGACCAGCCCGCTGGCTCAGGCGTCCTTGAGGGCCTTGAAGAAGGCGTTCGGCTGCGAACCGGTATTGCTTCGGGAAGGCGGTTCGATCCCGATCGTCAACGAGTTCCGCCGACTCCTGGGCGTCGATTCGTTGCTCCTGGGCCTGGCCCTGCCGGATGCCAATGCCCACTCGCCCAATGAACAGATGAGCCTGTCGATCTTCGACAAAGGCATGCGCATGTCGGCCTTGCTCTGGCCGGAAATGAGCGCGGCGCTGAAGTGAACCGACCCGGCATCTGGCCGGCAGAAATGCGGTGGGTGCTTACGGTGCCGTGGACCATCCGCCACCCAGTGCTTTGATCAATTGGACCGTCGACGCCTGGCGTTGGCCCACCAATCGGGCGAGTTCCAGATCCACATTCAGCACCGTCCGCTGGGATTCGATCACTTCCAGGTAACTGACCACGCCCGCGTCGTAGCGCGCCCGGGCCAGATCGAAGGTGCGGTGGGCCGCGGCGTGCATGCGCTCCATCGCTTCCGATTCCGTCGCCAACAATTTCAGGGCGGTGAGGGTTTCCTGAACCTCGGCAAAGGCGATCAGCACCTGCTGTCGATACAACGCCAGCGCTTCGTCGAACGCCGACCTTGATCGGGCCAGGTTGGCGCGGTTCCGGCCTCCCGCGAAAATCGGCAGCGACAGGCTGGGGCCCAGCGACCAGATCCGGCTGTCCCAGGAGAACAACGAATCCAGTTCGGCGCTCGCGTAACCGGCGGATCCGGTCAGACGCAGCACGGGAAAGAAGGCGGCCTTCGCCATGCCGATCCGGGCGTTGGACGCGGCCAGCCGCCGTTCCGCCGTGGCGACGTCCGGGCGGCGCTCCAGCAGTTCGGAGGGCAGGGCGCCGGGCACGGGCGGGAGCGCGGCGGAAGCGGTGTCCTCGGCCAGGGTGAAGTCCGGCAGGGCGACGCCGGTGAGGATGGCGAGGGCGGCTTCGAGGGAATTGCGTTGGCGATCCAGTCGGACGAGGTCTGCTTCGGCGGAGGCGACCTCGGTGTCGGCGCGGGCGAGGTCGAGTTCAGCGCCGGCCCCGGCGTCGATGCGTCCCTGGAGCAGGGTTCGGGCCTCGCGTCGAAGTTCGATGGACTCAATGACGACCCGGCGCTGGCGATCGACGGCGCGCAGGTTGAAGTAGTTTTGAGCCACTTCAGCCTGGATGGAGAGCAGGGAGTTCTGCAGGTCCGCAGCGCTGGCCTGGGCATCGGCGCGGGCCGATTCAAACGAGCGACGGACCCGACCCCAGAGGTCGATTTCATAACTCAGGTCCAGCGGTGTCCGGAGGGTGGTGGCATGGGTGATGCCGAAGAACGGTTCCTGATTCTGGGAAAAGCGTTCGCGCCGGACGTCGGGGTTCAGGTTCACCGTGGGCCACCATTGGCTGCGGGTCACGCGCGAGGCCGCCCGCGCTTGTTCGAACCGGGCCACGGCGGCCTTCAACGATTGGTTGGCGGTCGTGGCCTGCCGGATCAGCGCATCGAGGTTGGGATCCTGGAACGTTTCCCACCAGAACCCCTTCGGTTGGTCGTCGGCGGGCGTTGCCGCCTTCCATTCCGGGGCATCTCGGAAGGCCGCGGGCAGCGAGTTCGTGGGCGGGACGTAGTCGGGACCCACGGTGAGCGACCCGGCTTGAGAGCGTGGGGAGGCCAGGGC